>DATAOG010000445.1:0-5593 GCA_036265855.1 Geminicoccaceae bacterium
CCCCCAGCTCCCGCGCGCGCCGCGACGCTAGTCGATCCGCGCCCAGAGCTTGACCGCGAGCGAGCTCCCCAGCAGCGCCGCGAAGAACACGCCGTACCAGCCACGCAGCCACGCCGGGCCGAACGGCAGGTATTCCTGCGGCTGCAGGTCGAGCTGGATCCGCTCGATCCCGGCGTCGTCGGGCAGGTAGCCCGCCGGATTGCCGATCAGGAAGTTCCACCAGTGGCGCTTGTCGATGGTCGTGATCGGCGCCGCCCAGGGGATCTTGCTGACCACGTTGCCGGCCTCGTCGGCGACCACGATGTGGTGGGTCGTGCCGGCGGGCGCCGGCGCCGCGAGCGGCGACCACATCGGCGGCACCAGCTCCGCCCGCAGCTGGTCGGGCGAGGTCTTGATGCCGACCTCGTCGGGCGTGCCCGGGAACCCATAGCCGTAGGTCGAGCTCAGCCAGGCGAGCAGGCAGATCGCCGGCGCCGAGGCGATGACCGCGGGCCACAGCACCAGCCGCAGCTGGCGAAGCGCGTGCTTCAGCAGATCGCGGATCAGCGGCCAGGCCTGGGCGAACTCGCCTTCGAACGCGTCCAACGCGCTGCGCGCCCGCGCGGCCGCCCTCTTGGCACCGGCGATCTCGTCCTGCGGCGACAGCAGCGCATAGAGCGCCATCGAGCCGACCCCGCCGATCAGCCCCCAGACGATCAGCCGGAGCGTCGGCGGCGCGATCTGGCCAAGCCCGGCGTCGAGCCATGCGAGCAGCGGCGCCGGCAGATCGAAGATGCCCATGGTCGGAGCGTCCGGGTCAGTCCGCGCCGCTCGGCGCCTCGGTCTGCGCCCGCGCCGGCTGCTTGGCGTGGTTGCGTCGGAACAGGCGGCGGATCGGCCACATGATGACGAAACCGAGCGCCGCGAGGACCGCGACCAGCAGGCCCCAGAACGCGCCCAGCAAGCTCAGCCCGGCGCCCGGCCCGATGTAGGCGGCCGCCGGCAGCGTCACCCCGATCGTCAGCGCCGCGGCCAGGATCGTCGTCAGAACTGTTCGCATCGCATGACTCCTAGTGAGCAAGAAGATTGTGGAACCCGGGATCGAGGCTCGCCGGATCGATGCGCTGGCCCCAGCACAGGATCGGGATCAGATCGCCCTTGTCGCCGCCGCGCACCGGATTCAGATACTCCCAGACAATGTCGCCGCCCGGCGTCACCTCGAGCAGCCGGCCGCCGTCGGACTCGGTGATCAGCGTGTTGCCGTTGGGCAGGCGCTGCTCCGCCGAACGCACCCGGCTGAAGAAAGCGTGCTCAGGGGTGCCTGCATAACTCCAGATAATCTGAAGCGTGCTCGGATCAAACTCGAGCACCCGCGAAACGTCGCCGCCGTGACCCTCGTTGTCGAACACCATCAGGCGCCCGTCTGGCAATGCCTCGGCGTCGTGCTGGCGCAGCCACGGCCCGCGCAGAGCCCAGACGATCTGCTCGCGCTCGAGGTCGAGCAGCGCCAGCGTCCCGATCTCGCGAAACGACAGCAGCACCCCGTGCGCCGCCGGCACCGGCAGCCGCGGCGCGGCCTCGCTGCGGATCGCATGGATCGAATTGGTATGCAGATAGTCGCCCTTGCCCTTGGCGATGTACCAGGGAACCGTGCTCAGGAAGGTCGCGTAGGGCGAGTTCGCGAGCGCGCCCAAAAGCCAGACCTTCTGCAGCTCCTTGCCCTCCGGCGAGAGCACGACCGCGTAGTCGTCGATCCGCGGCGGTGCCAGATGCTCCTGTCCGGGCACCACGTCCTCCCGGATCTCATGGGTCAGGACGTAGATCCTGCCGTCCGCGCCGATGTCGAAATCATGATGAGTGTGCTGGAGATATTTCCAGATGACACGTGAATCCTTGTCCATCTTGACCATGCCGTAGCCCCAGGGCGAATCGCCGACCGCGACGTAGATCGCGACCAGGTCGCCGTTGGGCAGCAGCATGGCTTTCTCGACGTAGACCTGCGAATCGGGCCGTGGATGCCGGACCGCCGCGCTGTCGTCCCAGATCGCGCTGTAGGGCAGGTGCCACTCGTGCACGACCTCGCCGGTCATCGAGACCAGCCGCACCGTCTGGCCGTCGCCGGCGCTGTAGAGCGTGAAGCCGCCATAGGCCCGCTTCGGGTCGAAGATCGTGACCCCCTTGGCGTCGGTCCTGGCCGGCTGCCAGAGCTCCTGCGGGAACGGCGAATTGTACTGGGTCTCCTTCTCGAGCAGCGCCTGGCCGCCGCGGAAGGCGTCGGTCAGCTGCTTGCCCGGAAACACGTCTTTGAACGTGACGAAGCTGCCGGCGACGAAGCAGAGGAAACCGATCGCCACCACCAGCATGACATAGGGCGCGGCCGCCGCGATCGCGCCCGGCCCTCGCCGCGACGGGCCTTTGGCGTCGCGCTGACCGGCGACCCCGAGCGCCGCCTCATTCTGGCATGCTGCCTGCGTCATGCCGGTCTGCCCGCGAGACCGGCGGCGAAGCCGCCCGGCAGCGTCCGTCCCTTCAGAATGGTCGCCATGGCTCGCTAAACGTCGATGTCAAAGGTGAGCGGTGTCACGCCCGATAGAACACGCCCCCAGGCTGATTTGTTCCGATTCAGGCCTGGTGAGGGCGCACAGACACTGCGGCGACCGGCGCATTCGGTCGGGCAGAGCCAGGTTAAGATGCCAGCGGATTGACCTTACCTGCAGGCCTGCGGCTTGTCATCAGATTCCAGTAGCGTTGCTTGCCGTCGTGGCGCGGCTCCGCAGGGGTCCTCTGCCGCCGGCGCGCCGGACGCAAACGCGTCAGCATCAAGGCTGGTGCGCAAGCACTGCCTGGCCGGGCTGGAGGTCGGCGCCGGACAGCCAAAACTTTGCGCGCCCGCGGGCCACGGCCTGTGCTAAGGTGAGCGCCGCTGCAGCTGCGCTGCCACGGCGGCGCGCCGGTCCGGGTCCGCTGGTCCCGACCGCGGCGTCAGGCTCCAGGCCCTGATCGTTCGCTCGTTCCGGAGCCGGTCGGGCGCCGCCGGTGCGATTCCGACGATGTCCGTCGCAGTTTTCTGGGAGGAGAGACATGCCGCGAAAACCCAACTACCGATTCGAGCGGCACGAGCGCGAGCGCATCAAGGCCGCCAAGAAGGCGGCCCGCGCCGAGGCAAAGGCGGCCCGCGCCGAGCAGGCCAAGGCCGCGAAGGCGGGCGTGGCGGAGGATGCCGGCGCGACGCCGGACGCCGAGGTGCCGTCCCAGGACTGAGAGGCCGCCGTCGCCGGCAGGCCGGGCGCACCGTCGGATCTCGAGTCGCCGGGACCGGGCTGAGATCCCGCTCGGGCGAAGCTGGGGCCTAGCTGCCAACGCTCGCTCGCGGACGCGTCCGCGCCCGCTCAGGAAAGCTCGGCGCGCGCGATCGCAGCCCCCCGAGCCAGCGCCTGCAGCTTGCCGAAGGCGATGGCGCGCGGCAGGTACTTCATGCCGCAGTCCGGGGCCGGGATCAGCCGCTCGGCCGGCACGAACGCCAGAGCCTCGCGGATGCGGGCCGCGACCTGCCCCGGCGTCTCGACCGCCGGCTCGCCGAGGTCGAGGACGCCGAGCATGATGCTCTGGCGCGCGAAGCTCCGGAGCACGCCGAGGTCGAGCCGGGGCTGTGCGGCCTCGATCGAGATCTGGTCGGCCGTGCTGTCAGCGAGCGGCTCGAGGAAGCCGTAGCGGCCCCGGCGCTTGTCCTTGACCAGCGCGGCGTAGCCGAAGCAGAGGTGGACCGCGGTGGGCCCCGGCACGCCGTCCAGCGCCCGGTCGATCGCCCGCACGGCATAACGCGCCGCAACCTCGGGCGCGGTCTCGAGCCAGGGCTCGTCGAGCTGCACGACGTCGGCGCCTGCCGCCTTCACTTCCCTGGCCTCGGCGTTGACCGCGTCGGCGA
This sequence comes from Geminicoccaceae bacterium, assembly GCA_036265855.1. Lineage (GTDB taxonomy): Bacteria > Pseudomonadota > Alphaproteobacteria > Geminicoccales > Geminicoccaceae > DATAOG01. Next base: position 3,905 of record DATAOG010000445.1, read on the forward strand.
GGTCCAGCGCCAGCTCCTCCTCGTCCGCGTAGAACTGGTTATGCGCCTGGCGCGACATCGTGAACGGCCCGGGCAGCGTGACCTTGATCGCCCGCTCGGTGTTGGCCCGCAGGAATGCGACCGGCCGGGCCTCGACCGCGCGGTTGCGCCGGATCTTTCCGACGACCCGCGGCACCCGGACCGGCTTGCCGGCGCGCCCGGTGATGGTCGCCGGATTGTCGAGATCGATGCCCTCGAGCGCGGTCGCGAAGTGGTTCGAATAGCTCTCGCGCCGGATCTCGCCGTCGGTGATGATGTCGATGCCGGCCCGCTCCATGTCACGGATCGCGAGCAGGCTCGCGTCGTCCTTTGCCTGTTCGAGCCAGGCTCCCGGCACCCGCCAGAGCTCCGGCGCCCGCACCCGCGGCACCACCGTCCGCAGCCGCTCGCGGTCGATCAGCCAGTCGGGCTGAGGATAGCTGCCGACGACCGTCGTCGGCAGCACCTTGGGCGCGGCCCGCTCAGCCAGCATGCTCAGCCTCCCGAGAGTCGCCTCGCGCAGGCAAACCCGCCGAGGCCCGCTCCGTGTCAAATGGGATCGGCTCTCGTCAAGGGCCGGTGATCTTCTCCACCCTGGCCGCAGCGAGGATCTCCGGGCCCATCATGCGCATGTTCACGCCCCATGCGGCCGTAGCTCTTGTCGACCGGCGCCCAATGAGTCGAGCACGCGCAGATCCTGGAGCTGTGGAACTCGATTGTCTTGTCTTCCCATGTGTAAATCGATGTCGCTCCCGTGGCCGGTATGATGTGCACGTGCGTTGGCGAATAGTAGGCCCACCGAGCGCTCTTCCGACGGCAAATCGAGCAGGCGCAATCCGTGACGACATCTGGAGGCGTGTCGACCTCCAGGCGGACGGCTCCGCAGTGACATGAGCCCACGATCATCGGCTTCTCTCCCTTCTAGTTGCTGCTGCGGCCGGTCGGCCCTTCTATGTCAAACCAAATGCCTCACCATCACCGTCTTAGCTCGAATCGTCCCCTCCGTCAGGAGCGGTGGCGACCTGTACATCAATGCGCTCGCAGAGACGATCATCGGCCGGCTTAAGCCGGTACTGGCCGACTGGGCCCTTGTACGCTCTGCGAACTACACGATTCGACTTCCGCTTCGATTTCAACAGCCACGCCGAAAGGTAACTCCGCCATTCCCACGGCGGACCGGGAGTGCGCTCCTCGCTCCCGCCCGAACACCTCCAAGATCAATGCCGAGAACCCGTTGACGACCCCCGCGAGCTGGGTCGTCCCTGGCGAGACGTTCACCATCCCCAGCACACGCAGCCACGCTGTGATTCGCTCCAGCTCCCCCAGCTCCCGCTGAAGGCTGCCAAGCATCGCGAGGCCGACCAGACGTGCCGCCGCCGCCCCTTGCTCGATTGACAAGGCCGCCCCCACTTTGCCCCGCGGCTCGGCCAGCGTCCCGTCCGGCTGCAGCGGAAGGTGGCCGGAGACGTAGGCCCTGTTGCCTCTTGCTCGCACCCAGGAGAATGGATAAGCCCCGCCTGTCGGCGAGCGAAATGGCTCGGGCAAGACCAGTCCCAATTCCCGAACGCGTTGGTCAATCGTCATTGTCTCGATATCCTAGAGAGAAGAGATCGAGTCGACGATCTCAGCTGTGGTCACAATGGCGCTGGCGCAATGCGGGATATTGGTGTC
>DATAOG010000446.1:0-6943 GCA_036265855.1 Geminicoccaceae bacterium
GGCAACGGCAACGACAAATTCCATTATGACATCCTCACACACGGGCCCGTGATCGGCGTGTCGTTCAGCTGGTGAGCGGCAGCAATACGGCGCAGCGTACGGGCGCGAAGCCAAATGAGCGATACCGGGTCCACAGGTTGCGGAAACCGACGCCCTCGACACGGCAGCCTCCGCTATGCCCAGACCCCAGCTAGCTGGTTCTGAGTCGGCTGTCAGAAGCCGATCGGCACCCGGCGCGATCGACCGGCCGTGCCAGGTAAGAGTCACGAGGACAACGTAGGAGGCGCTCATGATCAGAAAGATCCAGCCGATTGCGCCAGAACGGCCGAGGCCGTCCGGCCCGCGCCGCCTGATCGGCCCGGCTGCGGCGCTTGTGGCGCTGAGCTGGCTCGGCGCCTGCACCTCGAGCCAGAGCCAGATGGAGACCGCCGGCCAGATCCTGCCGCAGCCGCAGGTCGTGATCGTCGACACCTTCGCGACCTCGCCCGGCGAGGTGCAGCTGGACGAGGGCCTGAGCGCCGAGGTCGAGCAGGCGATCGAGGCGCGGCGCGGCACGTCGCGCAGCGAGCAGGAGCTCGAAGCGGGTCGCCAGGTCGCGGATGCCTTGGCGAACGAGCTCGTGGTCCAGATTCGCGATCTGGGTCTCAAAGCCGAGCGAGGCAACACCGTGCCGCCGGGGACGCCGCACGGGCTGCTGATCAAGGGCCAGTTCGTCTCGATCGACGAGGGCAATCGCACCGAGCGGGTGGTCATCGGGCTCGGCGCCGGCCGCAGCGACGTCAGGATCCACGCCCAGGTCTACGAGGTGACCGCGAGCGGCCGGCAGCTGATCGATCAGATCGAGGTCGATGCCAAGAGCGGCCTCACCCCCGGAATGGCTGAGACCATGGGCGTCGGTGGCCTCACGGGCCATCTGCTGGTGTCGACCGTGGTCAGCGGCAGCCTGCATGTGGTGTCCGAATCCGTAGGCGCCGACGTGGTCGCCGATTCCGACCGGGCGGCCAAAGGCATCGCCAAACAGCTCTCGGCGCTGTTCGCGCAGGAGGGCTGGATCACCCGGTCGCGGTCGAGCTCGCTTCGTGTTAGTCTCTGACCGGAACTCCGACCGGAGCCCTTGGCATGCCAGCCTTGCCTGATCTCGGTTGCGCAGCCGGCCGCGTGATCGGTCCAGCGGACGTACCGCGGGCGAGCTGCGCATCGCGCCGCCGAAGGCCAGAGCCATGATCGGAGCGCACAGGCCGGCGCGGCGGCCGGGCTTTTGGATCGCATGGGCGTTGCCTTGGCTCGTGCTCGGCTGCCAGAACGTCAACAGCGAGGCCGATAAGGAGATCGCCGCCGAGACCATGCGGCGGCCGGCGGTGATCCTGGTGTCCGACTTCGCGATCGCGCCCGAGGAGGTGAACCGCACCCGCTTCCACGGCACCAGGCTGATCCGCGACACCCAAAGAACCGCCACCGAGCGGGCCGTGGGACATCGCTTCGCCAGCGCGTTCGCGGCCAATCTGGTCGAGCAGATCCGCAAGCTCGGGCTGCCCGCGGAGCGTGCCGGCGCGCCGCTCGCCCCGGCCGGTCCGATCCTGTCGGTCGAGGGTCAGTTCATCTCGCTCGAGAGCGAGGACCCGACCGCGCCGGGGGTCGTCGGCTTCACCGCCGACTGGGCGAACGTGATCGCGGACATGCAGATCTACAGCACGAGCGATGCCGGCGACCGGTTGTTCGAAGATCTCGAGTTCGACCTCGCCGAGGCCAACCAGCCGCCGGCGCGGATGCCGACCGGCGCGCTCTCATCCTTGCGCGAAGAAGCCGCGCAAAGCGGCAGCCAGGTGGTCGCGCTGCCGCCGACGACCGCGGCCGAGCTCGACGCGGCCGCCGCGGCGACCGCGAGCGTCGCCGCCAGGCACCTCGCGACGTTCTTCGCCGACCAGGGCTGGATCGCGTCAGGCCAGACCAGGAGCTGAGCCCGGACCCGGACCCGGGCGCAAAGACATCAGGCTGCCCCGCGCCTTCGAGCGGACCAGCCGCGGCGATCGGCGGCGGTCTGCCCTAGCTGCGCGGTCAAAGGAGCGATCCATGTCCGAGCTGAACCCGCAGATGGCCGCGATCCTGGCTCTGATCGCGGATGCCATGAAGGACCGGCCGCATCGCACTACGCTGTCGCCGGTCGAGGCGAGGGCGCAGACCAGCGCCACGACCGAGGCATTCTGGAACGCCGATCGGCCGACCTTGTGGTCGGTCTACAATCACGAGATTCCAGGACCCGGCGGGCGCATCCGCGTCCGCCTGTACGATCCCGGCATCGACAAGCCGGCGCCCTGTCTGATCTACATCCATGGCGGCGGCTGGGTGATCTGCAATCTCGAGACGCACGACGGCGTCTGCCGGCGCCTCGCCAAGGCCGGAGGCTTCCTGGTCGCGAGCGTCGACTATCGCCTGGCGCCCGAGCACAAGTTCCCGGCCGGGCTCGAGGACTGTATCGCCTCGGTCCGCTGGCTCGCGCGCGACGGCGGCGAGTGGGGGATCGACACCGCCCGGCTGGCGATCGCCGGCGATAGCGCCGGCGCCAATCTCGCGCTCGCGAGCCTGCTCCGCCTGCGCGATGCCGGGGAAAGCCCATTGCTTGCGGGCCTTCTGATCTATGGCGCCTATGCCGCGTACACGGCCGAGTCGGAAACTCCCTCGCAGCGGGCGTTCGGTGACGGCAGCTACATTCTTTCGGCCGCCGACATGCGCTGGTTCTGGCACCACTATGTCAGAGACGAGGCCGACAATCTCAACCCGCTCGCGGCGCCGCTGCTGGCCGACCTCGCCGGCCTCCCGCCCCTGATGCTGACCGCAGCCGAGTTCGACCCGCTGCTCGACGACAGCACGGCGCTGGTCGCCAGGCTGGAGGCGGCGGGCGCGCCCTACCGCTACGTGCTCTGGCCCGGCATCACCCACGCCTCTATCCAGATGACCCGGATGCTCGACGTCGCGCAGGACCACATCGAGGACATGGCCGCCTGGATCAAGGCGCAGATTTCCCCCTGACGACACGCTCGCCCCGACCGATCCGAGCGGCACCGGGAACGAGTTGTCGAACGGCTTGAGCGGGCCCCCAGCTCCGGTCGAGACGATTCAGCCGGCCCGAGTGCCGGTCGCGGCGCGCCGGCATGTAGGTCATGCTGCCGACGTAGTGGTCGTTGAAAGGCACAGCGCGCGGCGAGGCGCGCGAAGTTCGGAGTCTGCCCAGTCGTGCCGCCACAGCATTCGAGCGCGCGCCGGTTCAGCGAATCGAACAGCGGCACAATGCATGCGGGTTTGCGGATGACAAGCCGGGCCGGCTCGGCTTTTCTGCATGCGAGGCGCGCAGCGGGAGGATGAGATGAGCAGGCGGATCGGCTTGATCGGGGCCGGCCTGATGGGCCACGGCATGGCCAAGAACATCCTGGCCAAAGGCTTCCGGCTGACCGTGCTCGGGCACCGCAACCGGCAGCCGATCGAGGATCTGCTCGGCCGCGGCGCCACCGAAGCCAAGAGCCCGGCGGCGCTCGCGCGGGCAAGCGACATTGTGATCCTGTGCGTGCCCTCCTCGGCCGAGGTCGAGCTCTGCGTGTTCGCCGAGAACGGCATCCTCGCGGGCGCGCACGCGGGCCTGATCGTGATCGATTCGACCACCGCCGAGCCCGCCTCGACCGAGCGGGTGGCCAAGGCGCTCGCCGCCAAGAACGTCGGCTTCGCCGATGCGCCGCTGACCCGCTCGCCGAGAGACGCCGAGGCCGGCCGGCTGAACACCCTGGTCGGTGCGGACGCGGCCACGCTGGCGCTGATCCGGCCCGTGCTCGAGGCCTGTTGCGAAAATATTTTCCACGTGGGGCCAATCGGTTCCGGGCACAAGATGAAGCTGATCAACAACTTTCTCAGCCAGGGCACGGCGGCGCTGATCGCCGAGGCGGTGACGACCGCGACCAAGGCCGGCGTCGATCTGGCCAGACTGTTCGAGGTCGTGAGCGAAGGCGGCGCCAACTCCTCCGTCTTCCAGCGCTTCATGCCCTGGGTGCTCTCCGGCGAGGGCGGGATGGTCTTCAAGCTCAAGAACGGCCAGAAGGACGTCCGCTACTACACCCGCCTGGCGGAGAGCGTCGGCAGCACGGCCTTTCTCGGCGCGGCCGTACACCAGATCTTCGCCCTAGCCGCGGCCCAGGGCGAGGCTGAGAGCTACGTCCCGGCGCTCGCCCGCGCGCTCGGCAGGGTCAACGGCGTCAGGATCGGCCCCGAGCCATGATCTGGACCACAGGTTCGCGGGCCCGGGCCGTCGGGCCCAGGGCCGGGGCTTGCGCGATCAGGCTCGTGAAGAGGTGATCGCACCATAGAACGCATGGCCTCGAGGCGCCGGGGCGCTTGCGCCTTGCGCGCGTCCGCGAGTCTGGTCCCGATCCGCGGCCAGCTCGCCAGCGCGTCGATGCCGCGGTCGACCAGAGTGAGGAGATATCGCGGCTCGAGCGCCGCCTGAAAGCCCGGCATCGGCCTTCGCGATGGTGGCTCAAGGATCGGGCATCGTCCGCTTTCCGGTCTTGCTGATCGCCAATCGGGACAGATGGCTCTATTCTCGAGCTGGATCGCCAAGACACAACACGAGGCAGGCATGGCGCTGCTGGGCAACGGTGCGATGGTCACCTGGCACGATGCCGAGGTGGCGGGCGAGGCGGACTTCAACGAGTGGCATTCGAAGGAGCACCTGGCCGAGCGGGTGGGCGTGCCGGGCTTTCTGCGCGGCTATCGCTTCGTCGCCGTCGCCGGCGCACCGAAGTACTTCGTCCTTTACGAGGTCGAGGCGCTCGCGACCTTGACCTCGAAGGCCTACCTGGACCGGCTCAACGATCCGACCCCCTGGACTCGGCGCTCGTTGGCCGTGTTCCGCAACAACAGCCGGACGCTCTGCCGGGTGGTCGCGAGCTTCGGTCACGGCGGGATTCCGGCGTTCATGGGCACGCTGCAGCTTGCGCCCGCCGAGGGAGGGCGAGAGCAGCTCGGTGCGCATCTCGTGGGCGAGCTCCTGCCGGAGCTGAGCACGCGGCCGACCCTGCTCGCGGCTCATCTGCTCGAAGGCGACCGAGCGGCAAGCGGCTTGGCGACCGAGGAGAAGCGCCTGCGCGGCGTGCCGGACCGGGCCGCGGACCTCGCCCTGCTGCTCGCGGGTTATGACGCGGACGCGATCCGGACGACGCTCGCGGGTCCGCTCGCAGCCGCCGCATTGACGGCACGAGGCGCCGCGCCGGCCCGCACCGAGGGCATCTACCGCCTGCTCCACTGCGTGACCAAGGCCGACCTTCCGACCTGAGCGAGCTCAGGGGTCGACCAGCCGATTGATCTTCTCGCGCCGTTCGAGGCGCCGGGGATGGCCGAGGCGGTGTTTGCAAGGCGGGCTCGGGCCGGTATGTCTGGGCACGCGCTGACCTTGAGGGGGAGGAGTCATCGTGAACCGCGGTCTTCGAAACGCAATTCCGCTGACCGTGATCGGTCTGGCGCTGATGCTGGCGGGCCCGGATGTGCTTGCCAAGGACCAAGTCAAGGTCGGCTTCATCGGGCCGCTCACCGGCGGCGTCTCGGCCAATGGTCTGGGCGGGCGCAACTCCGCCGACCTCGCGGTCAGGCTGCGCAATCAGGACGGGAAGGCAAAATACCAGTACGAGATGGTCGCCCTCGACGACGAGTGCAAACCGAACATAGGCGTCCAGGTCGCGACCAAGCTCGCGGCCGACGACGACGTGGTCGCGGCCGTCACCCACTACTGCTCGGCGGTCGCGATCGGCACGGTCGATACCTATCACAAGTTCGGCCTGCCGGTCGTGGTCTGGGGCGCGGTGCTGCCCGACATCACCTACGGCAACGACTACCCGGAGATCCACAGGGTCAACGGCACGATGATCAACCAGAACGAGACCGCGGCGCAGTTCATGCGGGGGCTCGGCTACCAGAACTGGGTGATCATCCACGACACCACCGACTACGGCAAAGGCCACGAGAAGTACTTCAGCAAGTTCCTCAAAGCCGCTGGCGGCGGCATTGTCGGCTCGTTCGGGGTGACTGCGGACCAGCAGGACTTCACCGCCGAGCTGACCAAGGCCAAGGCGCTCGACCCTGACGTGATCTATTTCGGCGGCCTGACCCCGCTCGGGGTCCGCATCCGCCAGCAGATGGACAAGCTCGGCATCGAGGCGGAGTTCGAGGGCACCTCGGGGATCATGTCGGACGCTTTCATCGCGGGCCTCGGCCCGCTCGCCGAGAGCGTGGTCGCGTTCCGCGAGGGCGCGCCGGTCGAGAAGCTGCCAGGCGGCAAGTTCTTCACCGAGCAGTACGCCAAGGCTGGCTACAAGGAGCCCCCCGAGGCCTATGGGCCGTTCGCCTTCGTGGCCATGAATCTCCTGCTGGACACGATCGAGGCGGTCGGGCCGGACCGCGAAGCGATCACCAAGGCGCTGGCCAACGTCAAGAACCAGGATTCGATCATTGGGCCGATCACCTTCGATAGCCATGGCCAGAACACGGTCCCCCTGATCACCAAATACGTCGTCCAGGACGGCAAATGGATGGTCTGGGAAGACAGCGAGTACGCGAGCGGGAAGCGCAAGCTGGTCGGCCAGCAGTGAGATCGAAGGCGCGCCGGGACCTGAGTTGAGCCAAGGCGTTGGCGCACGAGCTCAGATCGCATCAACCGGGCCTGGAGCGCTCCGGATCGGGCGCTCGGCGTTGCCGCCGGAGCGATCTCGCGGCTTCTGGGCGTCGCCCGACTGCTCGTGATCGCGCAGCTCTGCCGCGCCTCATGCGGCGGGGCGGCTCGAGCCTGATCCAAGCTTCCGCCTCGCCTCGCATCTAGCTCGTAATTGGCGCGATTCCGCTCGCCGCCATATCTCAACGGCCGCCAGGACTCGCGTTCGATCGCCTCGGGCGGCGACCGACAATCTCG
>DATAOG010000447.1:0-4115 GCA_036265855.1 Geminicoccaceae bacterium
CGATCGCCTTCAGGCCCTGGGTGATCTCGGCAATCTCCTGGACGCGGTTGGTCTGGGCCGAGCTCATGACCGGCCGGACCAGCTGCAGGTAGTCGACCACCAGCAGCGACAGACCGTGCCGCCGTTTGAGCCGGCGCGCCCGGGTGCGGAGCGCGGCCACCGAGAGCGCCGGCGTGTCGTCGATGAACAGCGCCCGGCTGGCCAGATCCTGGCTCGCCTGGACCACGCGCTTGAAGTCGGAATCCTTGAGCTTGCCACGGCGCAGGTCGTCGGAGCTGAGCTCCGCCTGAGCCGAGAGCAGGCGCATGGCCAGCTGCTCGGCCGACATCTCGAGCGAGAACAGGCCGACCGCGTAGCGACCGCCCGCCAGACCGTCCGCCTCCGGGCCGACCGCCTTGCTGGCGGCAGCATTCGCGGCGATCGTGACCGCGAGCGCCGTCTTGCCCATGCTCGGCCGGCCGGCCAGGATCACTAGGTCCGAGGGCTGCAGGCCGCCCAGCTTCTCGTCGAGATCGATCAGCCCGGTCGGCACGCCGGTCACCCGGCTGTCCTTGTGATAGGCCGCCTCGATCATCGTGATGGCGCTGGTCAGGACCGCCGGCAGTTCGCGGAACCCGCCTTCGAACTCGCCTTCCTGCGCGAGCCTGAACAGCTGCTGCTCCGCGGCCTCGATCTGCTCGCGCCCGCTCTCGGGCAGGGTCGGATCGTAGGCTTTGTTGACTACCTCCTCGCCGACCTGGATCAGCCCGCGCTTGAGCCCGAGATCGTGCAGCAGCCGGCCGTAGTCGCCGGCGTTCAGAATGGTCTCGGCGGCGCGCGCCAACCTGGCGAGATAGCGAGCGCCGTCGAGCTCGCGCAGCGCCTCATCCTCGTCGAAGGCGACCTTGAGCGTCAGATGGTCGGCCAGCCGCCCGCCCTCGATCAGCCGCGCCATGGCCTCGAAGATCCGGCCGTGCACCGGCTCGTAGAAATGCTCCGGCCGCAGGTATTCCGAGACCCGGTGATAGGCCTCGTTGTTGATCAGGATCGCGCCGAGCAGCGCCTGCTCGGCTTCGATGTTGTGCGGCTGGGTCCGGAAGCCCGCCGGTGCCCGTGCCTCCAGAGCATCCGGTTCGGACATGAGGTCACTGCTCATGTCACGAAACTATCACACGGCCGGGGCTGCCCGGCCGTGCTAATTTGCCCACAGTGATGTGGATTACGGGGAGGGAAGCGCAGCGATTTTTACAGATCGAGGCTGTGCCTCAACCGATATGTCCGGCTGTGTCGCCGTCGCAACAACTACAGCGACAAGGCAGCCGGCCGGTATGCTGTCACTGACTGACCCAGTGGCCGATCAGGGCCGGATCGGTCCTGATCTGTTCGTACTGGTCCTGAATGAAGCGCATGGTGTCCTCGCCATAGGGCGCTGCGGAGCGGTGCCCTTGACGCCCCGCTCGGCGAGGTCGAGCGTCATGCGGAGCGCGACATAATGCGGCGTGGCGAAGCCCGCCCGGGCGGCGAGTGCCGCAAGCCCGCGCCGGTCGACGCCATACAGCAGCTGGCGCGCGCGGCGCAGGTCGATGTCCGCGAGCAGCGCGATGCCCGCCTCGAACCGGCTGATCTCGCCGTCGCGCAGGTATGTCAGGAGCTGCTCGGGGCCGAGTTCGCCGATCGTGAGCCGTTCGCGCAGCTCGCGCTCGAGCGAGCGCTCTCCATGCTCGCGGGCGACGATGTTGATCGTGGCGCGCTCGCGGGTCGCGGCCATCAGCTGGCGGGCCTCCTCCGCAGTCATCCGGCGCTTGCGCACGAGCTCCCACTCGAGCCGCTCGCCGATCTCCGCAACCATCCGGTCGACCAGCTCATAGGGCAGCGCCGGCCGCCGCACCAGCCGGTCCTGGATGCCGCGATCCTCACGGTAGTCCTCGGCCATACGGGTCAGCGTTTCGATCGAGATCTGGGCGCCGGCGTTGCCGACCAGCCGCGCGATCACCTCGGCGTCGCCGGCGTCGGCGACAATTTCCGAGAGATATTCGGACAGATGCTCGCGGCCGGCGACCGCGAGCGCGTATTGCATCGCGTGGGTGCGGACGATCTCGGCCAGATCGTCATCGCCGAGCACCGGGCTGCGCTCGAGTACCAGCCGGGCGACCTCGATCTCATCGCGTGCCATGCGCATCGCGATCGCGTGCGGCAGGTGCGGGCTCGCGGCCACCGTCTCGGCCAGCGCCTGGCGGACGCTCTTCTCGAGGTCTCTGACCAGCAGCAGGAGAACGGATTCGGCGAGCGATCTGGTCCCCCCCTCGATCAGGCTGTCGTACTGTCGCCCGAACTTGGCCGCGAGCGCGGCGCGGGTCCCGGTCGAGGGATTGCTGCGCAGCTCCTCGACGTCGGCGAGCGACAGGGCTTGCGCCGGCGGGACGGTCCGAGCGTCGGCCGGGCCGGGCTGGTCGGCGCCCCGGAGCAGTTGGGCGCGGCGCCGACCGAGGGCGACGGGGTCGAATCCAGGCTGAACCGCTGGCCTCGTCATGGCGTTGTCTCGCTCGCGGACACTCACCCGGCCGGCGCTCCGCCGGCCGGACCTGAGGATAGGATGGCGCCAGGCGCGAGCCTGATCATGGCCGGCGTGGAGTTAAGGTTCCTTGAGTCCCCGGATTGCCGGGCGGGTGGGGATGACCAGCCTCGACGCTTCTGAGATCCTGCGCGGCGTGGCGCGCGCGCTCGCGGCCGCCGATCAGGTGGTGATCACCGAGCTCACGCTCGCCAACGGCCGCCGCGCCGACCTCGTCGCCCTCGATCGGACCGGTGCGATCACGCTGGTGGAGGCCAAGGCCAGCCGCGCCGATTTCTGGGCCGACCGCAAGTGGCAGGAGTATCTGAGCTGGTGCGATCGTTTCTATTTCGCGGTCGCGGAGGGCTTCCCGCTCGAGCTGCTGCCGCCGAACGAAGGAGTGCTGCTGGCCGACCGGTTCGCCGCCGAGATCCTGCGCCAGGCCCGGCTGCGCACGCTCGGCCCGGCCCGCCGCAAGGCCCTGCTGATCCGCTTTGCCCGGGCCTCGGCCGCGTGCCTGCAGGCGCTCTTGATCCACCGCTTTGACGGCCGGCCGCCTTCAGCCGGCCGGTGCCTCGAACAGCCAGTCCTCGATCAGGTGGCGGGCGATCGAGTCCGGGTTGGGCAGCTGCACGGGCCGGCGCTCCGGGTCGATCAGCTCGGCACGCGTGTACCAGCCGGCGGCGACCAGCTCCTCGGGATCGATCCGCAGCCGGTCGCTCTTCGCTCTGGCACGGAAGCCCAGCATCAGCGAAGCCGGGAACGGCCAGGGCTGGGAGGAGCGGTACTGCACATCGGTGAGCTCGACCCCCGCCTCCTCGTAGATCTCCCGGCGGACCGTCTCCTCGAGGGACTCCCCAGGCTCGACGAAGCCTGCGAGCGTCGAGTACATGCCGGCCGGGAAGCGCGCCGAGCGCCCGAGCAGGCAGCGCTCGCCGTGCTCGGGGTGCAGGTGGGTCACCAGCACGATGACCGCCGGATCGCTGCGCGGGAAATGCTGCGCGCCGCAGCTCTCGCAGCGCCGGAGATGCCCACCCTGATCGCCGACCGTGGGCCCGCCGCAGACGCCGCAGAAGCGGTGCCGGCTGTGCCAATGGGCGAGCGCCCGGGCGTAGGCAAACCAGCCCGCCTCCCTGGCCGGCAGCCGGGCGCCGATCGCACGCACCTCGACGAACCGGCCGTTCGGCGGGGCGCTCGCTCCGACTTCCGTCGCGAACAGCCCGGCGCCCTCGTGCTCCCCGAGGAAGATCGCGGTCTCGGGCAGAGGCTCGCCCAGCTCGGCTACGGTCAGGAGCAGGGCCGAAGGCTGGTCGCCGCCGCTCACCAGCACCTCGAGACCCGACATCAGAAGCACGCGCGTTTTCGGGTCGGCGCGGCGTGCCCCGAGCCAACCGGCATCCAGCCGCCGATGGGCGGCCCGATCGTGGCCGGCACCACTGTAGCGATGCGGGGGCGGATTGGACAGGCGAGCCATGGCCGCTCCTGGTTGACGGCCGCACTGTACGCCAAGGCTCCGGCGCCACCAACCGCCTGCTCGGCTTTGCCCCGGCCGCTTGCACTCGGCCGCCGTAAGCCCGATATTGGC
>DATAOG010000448.1:0-1872 GCA_036265855.1 Geminicoccaceae bacterium
CGTCACCAACATAGGGGTCGCCAATCCGAAGGGTGCCGCGGAGCGGACGGCCGAGGTGGCGCGCGGGCTCGGCCTCGGCAGCCTCAGGATCGCGGCGCTCGAGGGCGACGACGTCAGCCCCCTGATCGGCCCGGACACGCCGCTCGAGTCGGGGATCACGGTCGCCGAGGTCGGCCGGCGGCTGGTCGGCGCGAATGCCTATCTCGGGGCCGACGCGATCCTGCCGGCGCTCGAGGCGGGGGCGGACGTCGTGATCACCGGCCGGGTCGCCGACCCGAGCCTCTTCCTGGCACCGCTGCGACACGCCTTCGGCTGGGCCGAGGACGACTGGCAGAGCCTCGGCGCCGGCACGCTGGTCGGCCACCTGATGGAGTGCGCGGCCCAGATCACCGGCGGCTATTTCGCCGACCCGGGCTACAAGGACGTGCCGGACCTCGCGCGGGTCGGCTTCCCGATCGCCGAGGTCGCGGCCGACGGCAGCGCCGTGATCACCAAGCTCGAGGACGCGGGCGGCCTGGTCAGCGAGCGCACGGTCAAGGAACAGCTGCTGTACGAGGTCCATGATCCTGCCGCCTACGTGACCCCCGACGTGGTCGCCGACTTCAGCCGCGTGCAGATCCGCGAGCAGGCCAAGGATCGGGTCGAGGTCACGGGTGCCGCCGGCCGGCGGCGGCCGGATCGGCTCAAGATCACGGTCGCGTTCGATGGCGGCCTCCTGGCCGAGGCCGGCATCTCCTACGCCGGACCCGGGGCAAGCGAGCGGGCCGAGCTCGCGGGCCGGATCGTCAAGCAGCGGATGGTCGGCTTGCACGGCTGCAATGCCCCGCTCAGGCTCGATCTGATCGGGGTCGGCGCGCTGCACGGCACCGCCCGCACTTATCCGAGCGATGCCCAGGACGCGCGCCTGCGCGCGGCGCTGCGGGCGAGCTCGCGCGAGCAGGCGGAGCTGCTCCTGTGGGAGGTCGAATCGCTGCTCTGCTGCGGCCCGGCCGGCGGCGGCGGCTATCGCGGCCAGATCACGCCCTCGGTGATCACGCAGAGCGCCTATCTGGAGCGCGACAAGGTGCAGCCGCGCCTCGAGATCATCGAGGCATGACCCGGCGGGTGCCGCTGCGCGAGCTCGCTCACGCGCGCGCCGGCGACAAAGGCGACCGCTCGAACGTCGCGATCTATGCCTACGATCCGCGCGATTTCGCGGTGCTGAAGGCCCAGCTCACGCCCGAGCGCCTGCGGGCCGAGTTCCCGCGTCTCCTCAAAGGGCCGGTGCAGCGGTTCGCGCTCGACCACCTCTGCGCGCTCAATTTCGTCATGGACCAGGCGCTGGAGGGCGGCGTCAACGAATCGCTGAACCTCGATGCCCATGGCAAATCCTGGAGCTTTCTGCTGCTCGGGCTCGAGGTGGAGATCGAGGACTGAGCGCCGGGCCGCGGGACCTTGTTCGAGCTCTTTCGCAACCCGGGCTTCGTCCGCCTCTGGTCGAGCGGCATCCTCGGCGGCGCGCTGCGCTGGCTGGAGCTGCTCGCGGTCAGCCTGTTCGTGCTCGAGCGGACCGGCTCGCCCTTCCTGGTCGCGCTCCTGACCCTGCTGCGCATGGCGCCGATGTTCCTGTTCGGCATTCCGATCGGCGCGCTCGCCGATCGCTACGACCGTCGCCGGCTGCTGATCATCAGCCTCGTGGTGCTCGGCCTCGCCTCGGCGATCCTGGCGGCGCTCGCGCTGACCGGCAGGATCGCGATCTGGCAGGTCGCGCTCGGCGCCTTCCTGAATGGCATGTTCTGGGCGAGCGAGTTCCCGGTCCGGCGGACCATGCTCGGCGAGCTCGCCGGCCCGGCCCTGCTGAGCCGCGCCATGGCGCTCGAATCGGCAACCGGC
>DATAOG010000449.1:0-6320 GCA_036265855.1 Geminicoccaceae bacterium
TGATTGGAACGTTCCAATTCGGTCGCGCCAGATGAGGTTAGGGTTGACTCGGATCGGGGGCTTGGTACTGGAACGTTCCTAGGAGGTCCGGAGTGGCTCCGACCAACGGCCAGTCGCGCGTGACCATCGTCGACATCGCCCGGGCGGCCGGGGTCTCGAAGTCGACCGTCTCGCTCGTGCTGCAGGGCGGCGTCCGGGTGCGGTCCGCGACCCGGGAGCGCGTCCAGGCGGCGATGAACCGGCTCGGATACGTCTATCACCGCGGCGCCGCCAACCTCCGGCGCAGCACGTCCGAGGTCGTCGGCATGGTCATCAACGACCTCACCAACCCGTTCTTCGCCGAGATGGCGGTCGGCATCGAGGCCGGCCTGCAGGCCGCAGGACTGGTGCCGTTCCTCGCGCACAGCGGCGAGAGCCCGGTGCGCCAGGCCGAGGTCATGCGCTCGATGCGCGAGCATGGCGCGCTCGGCTACATCCTCTGCCCGGCGATCGGCACCGACGACCAGTTCCTGGCCGAGGTCGCGGCGTGGCGGCTGCCGGTGGTCACCGCGATGCGCCGGCTTCGGGTCGCCTGGGCGAGCAGCGTGGCCCCGGACAATCCGGGCGGCGCGCGCCGCGCGACCGAGCATCTGCTCCGGCTCGGCCACCGCCGGATCGCCTTCCTCGGCGGGCGCGCCGGCATGGTCGTGCAGGAAGACCGCCTGGCAGGCTGGGCGGGGGCGCTGGCCGCGGCCGGGATCGGCGCCGATACTGCGCTGGTGGTCGAGACCAACCCGAACCGCGAGGGCGGGTTCGCCGCGCTGCAGCAGGTGCTGGCGCTCGCCGAGCCGCCGACCGCCGCGCTCTGTTTCAACGACGTCGTCGCGATCGGCGCGATCTATGCGCTCGGCGCGCGCGGCCTTCGGGTCGGCCGCGAGTTCGCGGTGATCGGGTTCGACGACATCGCGGATGCCCGGCTGATCCAGCCGGCGCTGACCACGGTCGCGGTCGAGCCCCGCCGGCTCGGCGAGCGCGCAGCCGCGATCCTGATCGATCAGCTGCGCGGCGGCCGGGCGGGCCCGCAGCACTTCACGGGCGACGCCCGGCTCATCGTCCGCGCCTCCTGTGGCGCGGAGCCCACGACAGCGCAAGGAAGCGCCTGAGATGACCAGACGGCTGGGTTGGGGACTGATCGGCGCCAGCACCGTCGCGCGCGAGCATATGATCGGCGCGATCCGGGCGCAGAGCGACAGCGAGGTGGTGGCGCTGGCGAGCAGCGATCCCGAGCGCGGCCGCCGCTTCGCCGAGGACAAGGGCATCGCCCGCGCGCACGTCGGCGTCGAGGCGCTGCTCGCCGACCCGGAGGTCGACATCGTCTACATCAGCACCACCAACGAGCTGCACCACGGCCAGACGCTCGCGGCCGCCCGCGCCGGCAAGCACGTGCTGTGCGAGAAGCCGCTCGCGATGACCACGGCCGAGGCGCGTGAGATGGTCGCCGCCTGCCGCACGGCCGGCGTCGTGATGGGCACCAACCAGCACCTCCGCAACGCCGCGACCCATCGGGCGATGCGCGCGGCGGTCACCGCCGGCCGGATCGGGCGCCCGCTGTTCGCCAGGGTCTTCCACGCCGTTCACCTGCCGCAGCATCTGCAGGGCTGGAGGATCAACAGCGCCGGCGCCGGCGGCGGCGTCATCCTCGACATCACGGTCCACGACGCCGACACGCTGCGCTTCGTGCTCGACGACGATCCGGTTGAGGCGGTCGCGATGACCCAGGCCGCAGGCATGGCCAGGGGCGGCCTCGAGGACGGGGCCATGGGCGTGCTCCGCTTCCGGTCCGGGCTCCTCGCCCAGATCCACGAGGCGTTCACGGTCCGGCACGGCGGCACCGGGTTCGAGGTGCACGGGACCGAAGGCTCGCTGATCGCCCGTGATGTCATGACTCAGCGGCCGGTCGGCGAGGTGACCTTGCGCACGGCCGCCGGCGAGACGGCGCTGCCGGTCGCGCACGAGAACCTCTACGTGCGCGCGATCCGGCTGTTCAACGCCGCGGTCCGGGGCGACGCGCAGCCGGCGGCGACCGGTGAGGACGGCGTCTGGTCGCTGGCGACGGCGCTCGCCGTGCGCGATGCGGCCGCGAGCGGCCGGGCGACCCCCGTCGTCTCCGGGCTGGAGGGCTGAGCGATGCCGCGCAGACCGGTCCTCTCGGCCGCAGAGGCTGCCGCCCTGCTGCCCGATGCCGCGATCGTCACCGTCAGCTCCTCGAGCGGCCTCGGCTGCCCGGACGCCGTGCTGAAGGCGATCGGCGAGCGCTTCGCCGCGACCGGCCGGCCGCGGGACCTCACGATGCTGCATCCGATCGCAGCCGGCGACATGTATGGCATCTGCGGCATCGACCATCTGGCGCAGCGGGGCCTGCTCGCGCGCGTGATCGCCGGCTCCTACCCGTCTGGCCCGTCCTCGGCGCCGCCGCCCGTGATCTGGCAGATGGTCACCAGCGACGAAATCCCGGCCAACAACGTGCCGAGCGGCATTTTGTTCGACCTGCACCGCGAGGCCGCGGCACGGCGCCCGGGCGTGCTGACCCGGGTCGGTCTCGACACCTTCGTCGACCCCGACCGGGAAGGCTGCGCGATGAACGCGCGCGCGGCCGCGCGGCCGATCGTGCGCAAGGTCGAGTTCGACGGAACCACCTGGCTCTATTTCAAGACGATCGTGCCCGGGGTCGCCATCATCCGGGCCACCACGGCCGACGAGAACGGCAACCTCAGCTTCGAGCACGAGGGCGCCTATCTCGGTCCGCTCGACCAGGCGCTGGCGGCGCACAACAACGGCGGCATCGTGATCGCGCAGGTCAAGCGGCTCGCCCGCGCGGGCTCGCTGCGGCCGTTCACGGTCCACGTCCCGGGCGTCCTGGTCGACTACGTCGTGGTCGAGCCCGAGCAGATGCAGACGACCCGGACCGCCTACGACCCGGCGGTCAGCGGCGAAGTGATCCGGCCCGAGCACAGCTTCCGGCTCGCGCCCTGGGAGCCTGCCAAGGTGATCGCGCGCCGCGTGGCGATGGAGCTGCGCCTGGGCCAGGCGGTCAATCTCGGCTTTGGCATCTCCGCCAACGTGCCCCGGATCCTGATCGAGGAGGGCCTGCACGGCGCCGTCACGTGGGTGATCGAGCAGGGCGCCGTCGGCGGGGTGCCGCTGCTCGACTTCGAGTTCGGCTGCGCCGCCAACGCCGAGGCGATCGTGCCCTCGCCCTACCAGTTCACCTACTTCCAGGGCGGTGGGTTTGACGCCTCGCTGCTGTCGTTCCTGCAGATCGACCGCGAGGGCTCGGTCAACGTCTCCAAGCTCGGGGCGCGGCCGCACGTGACCGCGGGCGCTGGCGGCTTCGTCGACATCACGGCGCATGCCAAGGCGATCGTCTTCAGCGGCTACTACACGGCCGGCGCCAGGCTCGCGGTAGAAGGCGGCCGGCTGCGCATCCTGGCCGAGGGTAAGGTCAGAAAGCTCGTCCCGGCGGTCGAGCAGGTCTCGTTCAGCGGCCGCCGCGCCCGGGCGCAGGGCCAGCGGGTCACCTACGTCACCGAACGCTGCGTGATCGAGCTGCGCGCGGCCGGTCCGACCGTGACCGAGCTCGCCCCCGGCGCCGACCTCGAACGGGATGTCCTGGCGCAGGCCGATTTTCCGCTCCAGGTTGCCGACGATCTCGCGCGCATGGACGCAAGGCTGTTCCATCCCGAGCCGATCGGACTCGTCCTGCCGGAGCAGAGCCATGACTGAGGACATCCGCCTCGAGCGCGACGGGCCGGTCGCGACGCTGACCCTCGCCCGCGCCGCCAAGCTGAACGCGCTCACCCGGGCGATGCTCGGCCGGCTGGCCGCGATCGCCGACGAGCTCGAGCGCGACCACGCCTGCCGGGTCGTGATCCTGACCGGCGAGGGCGGCAAGGCGTTCTGCGCCGGCGCCGACATCGCCGAGTGGAGCGCGCTCGGCCCGCTGGAGTTCGGCCGTCTGTGGGTCGGCGAAGGCCATCGGGTGTTCGACCGCCTGGCCCGCCTGCGCCAGCCGCTGATCGCGGTGCTGAACGGCGTCGCGCTCGGCGGCGGGCTGGAGCTCGCGGCGACCGCCGACCTCCGCCTGGCCGAGGCGCACGTGCGCGTCGGGCTGCCGGAAACCCGGGTCGGCATCGTGCCCGGCTGGTCCGGGACCCAGCGGCTGGTCCGCCGCGCCGGCGCCTCGGCGGTCAGGCGCCTGGTCCTGACCGGCGAGCCGGTCGATGCGACCGAGGCGCTGCGGCTGGGCCTGGTCGACGAGGTCTGCGCGACCGGCGACGGTCTGCGGCGTGCCCGGGAACTCGCCCGCTCGATCGCCGCCCGCGCCCCGGTCGCGGTGCAGCTCGCCAAGCTCCTGATCAACGCCGCCGAAGGCGAGGAGCGGTCGGCCGCGATCGAGATTCTGGCCGGCGCGCTCGCCGGGACGACCGCGGATGCCCGTGAGGGCGTGCAGGCGTTTCGCGACAAGCGCGCGCCGGCGTTCGCGAACCGGTGAGGCCGATGACCGAGGGGGACCGCGCCCGCCGGCGAACAGCGAATACAGCCTCTCCGCCGGCATCGGGACCCGTGATATGGATGCCGTCAAGAGCTGCGCTCGGCTCCGGCTCTGGGTGGGAGCCAAGGCGTATCGTTCCCGGCCGAAGGGAGAGACCCCTCGGCCACAACTCGAGAAAGACAGGGAGACTGTCGATGTCGACGAGACGGGTGGTGATGGCAGGTGCCGCCGTGATCGGCCTTGCGCTCGGCGCCGCGCAGACCCGCGCGGCCGAGCAGGTCGAGGTGATCCACTGGTGGACCTCGGGCGGCGAGGCCGCGGCCCTTCAGGTGCTCCGCGAGAACCTGGAGAAGGAGGGCGTGACCTGGAAGGACGCCGCGATCGCGGGCGGCGGTGGCGATCAGGCACGGACCGTGCTGCAGGCGCGCATGGCGGCCGGCAATCCGCCGACCGCGATGCAGATGCTGGGCCTGGTCGTGCAGGACTGGGCCGAGCAGGGCGCGCTCGGCGACCTGAGCCCGATCGCCGACAAGGAGGGCTGGGACAAGGTCGTCCCGCCGGCGCTGCAGAAGATCGTCAAGTACGACGGGCACTACGTCGCCGCGCCGTTCAACATGAATTCGACCAACTGGGTCTGGGTCAACAAGGCATTGTTCGACAAGGTCGGCGGACCCGAGCCAACGAGCTGGGACAACTTCGTCGAGCTGGCGAACAAGTTCAAGGCCGCGGGCGTGATCCCGGTCGCCCACGGCGGCCAGGCCTGGCAGGACGCCACGATCTTCGATGGCGCGGTGCTGAGCGCCGGCGGCCCCGAGTTCTACAAGAAGGCCTTCATTGAGCTCGATCAGGACGCGCTCGCCAGCCCGACGATGCAGAAGGCGTTCGACCAGCTGCGCGCGATCCGCGGCATGGTCGATCCGAACTTCCCGGGTCGCGACTGGAATCTCGCGACCTCGATGGTGATCAGCGGCAAGGCCGGCATGCAGATCATGGGCGACTGGGCCAAGGGCGAGTTCTTCAACGCCGGCAAGGTCGCGGGCAAGGACTTCCTCTGCTTCCGCTATCCCGGGAGCCAGGGTTCGGTCACCTTCAACAGCGACTCCTTCGGCATGATGAAGGTCGGCAAGGACGCCGAGGACGCGCAGTTCAAGCTGGCGGCGGCGATCATGGATCCCGCGTTCCAGGAGACGTTCAACATCAAGAAGGGCTCGATCCCGGCGCGCAATGACGTCTCGGATGAGCACTTCGACGCCTGCGGTAAGAAGGCGATTGCCGACGCCAAGGAGGCCACGGCCAACGGCACGCTGATGGGCAGCATGGCGCACGGCCATGCCGCCTCGGAGGCAGTCAAGGGCGCGGTCTATGACGTGGTCACCCAGTTCTTCAACAGCGACATGAGCTCGGCCGACGCGAGCCAGAAGCTCGCCCAGGCGGTCGCCAACGCGCAGTAGCAGCCTGCGAACGGGCGGGGCGCTGCCCGGCGCCCCGCCTCCTCGTCTGGGAGTGAGCAAATGGCGATCGCCGTCAAGCCCGTGGCGGCCATCCGCCCGATCGACCGGATGGCCGACTATCTGCCCAAGATCGTGCTGGCGCCGACGTTCGCGATCACGGTCTTCTTCGTCTACGGCTTCATCCTGTGGACGACTTACGTCTCGTTCACGAAGTCGAAGTTCATGCCGGTGCACGTGCTCGATGGCATCCGTCCCTACCAGCGGCTCTGGGCGAACGGCAACTGGTGGACGTCGCTCGAGAACCTTCTGATCTTCAGTGTCCTCTATATCGGGATCGC
>DATAOG010000450.1:0-4250 GCA_036265855.1 Geminicoccaceae bacterium
TACCGCGTCGCGCACGCGACCGGCGCGCGCGAGGGCGTGCGCCTGGCGCGCGAGCTGCGGCCGGACGCGATCACGCTGGATGTGCTCATGCCTGAGTTCGACGGCTGGGCGGTGCTGCGCGAGCTCAAGGCCGACCCGGAGCTGCGCGAGATCCCAGTCGTGCTGGTCACGATCCTCGGCGATCGGGAGATGGGCTATGCGCTGGGCGCGGCGGACTACCTGATCAAGCCGATCGACAGCGGGGCGCTGCTGAGCGTGCTCGGCCGGTTCCGCCCGGCCGAGGGGCGGGCGGAGGTGGTCGTGGTCGACGACGACCCGGCGACCCGCGACGTGCTGCGGCGCACGCTCGGCAGGGAGGGCTGGACGGTGGCCGAGGCGGAGGACGGGTACGATGCGCTGGCGCTGCTCGAGCGCTCGACGCCGCCGCCGGCGGTCGTCGTCCTCGACCTGATGATGCCGGGCATGGACGGCTTCCAGGTGCTCGAGGCGATCCGGCGGAGCGGCACGTGGCGGGAGGTGCCGGTGGTGGTCGTGACCGCCAAGGATTTGACGCGCGACGAGCTCCTCTGGCTGCGCACCAACGCCGAGGACGTGTTCCAGAAGAGCTCCTACAACCGCCGGGAGCTGATCGCGCTCGTGGACGACCTGATCGTGCGCGGCGTGTCCGTCGCGGACGGGCCCGGTACCTTACCGGATCGGCACCTGGCGAGCTGACCTCGCGTTCGCCCGTAGGAACAGGAGCGACCCCCGGTGTACACTGAACTTGACGTGCAAATCGCAGGGGAGGAGTGACCATGCCGAGAGTTCTGTCCTGGCTCACGGTGATCGTAGCGGTGGTGCTCGCCGTCCCGGGCGGCATGGCCATTTCCGCGCAGGACAAGTACACTTTGCAAGTGCCGGACGGGCTCTCGTTCTCCGACTTCAGGGGATACGAAAGCTGGCAGGTCGTCTCCGTCGCTAAGACCGAAGAAGTGCTCAAGGTGATCGTCGCGAATCCGACGATGATCGACGCCTACCGGGCCGGCGTTCCAGGCAACGGCAAGCCTTTCCCAGACGGCTCCAAGATTGCGAAGATCCAGTGGACCCCGAAGAAAAGCACCGAGGCGCCCTTTTCCGTAGATGTGCCGGACACGCTGAAAAACGTCTTTGTCATCGAAAAGGATAGCAAGAGATTCCCCGCCAGCAGCGGCTGGGGATACGCGCTGTTCAACTATGGCGCCGCGGCCGATAGGTTCACGCCCGATGGCAGCGGCACCAACTGCGGGTACGCCTGCCATACGAGGGTGGCGGCAAAAGATTACATCTTCCACCCGTATCAGAAGCGGTGAACGGGGAACAGCGACGGGAACTTCCAGAATCCAGCCTCGTCAGGTCCGGCAGCCAACGTTAAGAGGACAGGCAAGCCTTGGAGTAGCGTGGCTGCGCATCGACTCCAGGCTGTTCCTGGTCTCGAGGCGCGTTTCCGGAGGTC
Organism: Geminicoccaceae bacterium; assembly: GCA_036265855.1. Classification (GTDB taxonomy): domain Bacteria; phylum Pseudomonadota; class Alphaproteobacteria; order Geminicoccales; family Geminicoccaceae; genus DATAOG01. The sequence goes on from DATAOG010000450.1 coordinate 1,472, forward strand.
GCTGGCCGCGAGGGCTGGCCCTGCGGACGGCCAGGCCGATGTCAGAGGATCGTCTTGGTCGCGCCGCCGTCGATGAAAAGGTCGGCGCCCTGGATCTGGGCGGCGCGCGGCGAGGCGAGAAACGCGACCAGGTCGGCGACGTCTTCGGGCTCGCCGTAGCGGCGAAGGCCGGCAGCCGCGAGCTCCTTCTGCTCGTACTCCGGTCGAGGAATCCCTTCGGCCGCGGCGCGCTGTTCCAGCAGCTTGTCGAGCCTCGAGGTCAGCGTCATGCCCGGGTGCACGGCGTTGACCCGGACCCCGTCCCGGAGCCCGACGGCGGCCAGCGCCTTGGTGAAGTTGGCGAGCGCGGCGTTGACCGCGCCGCCGATCATGAAGCTCGGGCTCGGCGTCTTGGCGGCGGCGCCGATCACGTTGACGACCGCCCCCTGGCTTTCCTTCAGCAACGGCCAGAGCGCCCGCGCCAGGCGGACGCTGGCATAGAACTTGAGCGCGAACCCGTCCTCCCAGATGCTGTCGTCAAGTTGGAAAAAATCGCCGCTCTGGGTGGCGCCGGCATTGTTGACCAGGATGTCGAGCCGGCCGAACGCGTGCTCGAGCGCGCCGGTCGCCGCCTGGCAGCCCTGGGGCGAGCGCAGATCGGTCGCGCAGATCTCGATCCGGCGGCCGGTGGCGCTTCCGATCGCCTCGGCCGCCTGCGCGAGGTCGCGCCCGGTCCGCGCCACCAGCAGCACGTCCGCACCCGCCTCGGCGAGCCTCGTCGCGCAGGCGCGCCCGATGCCTCTGCTGCCGCCGGTCACGATCGCGATCTTGTCGCGCAGCCCCAGGTCCATTTTTCCCGCCCTCAGAAGACGCCTCTTGCTTTCATGCCGTCGAGCTCGGCCGCGCTGTAGCCGAGGCCGCGCAGGATGTCCCGGGAATGCTGGCCGAGCTCCGGCAGCGCGAAGTCGACCCGGCCGGGCTCGTCGGCGAACCTCGCCGGCAGGCCGATGTGCTCCCAGCCGCGCCCGTCCTCGAGCACCATGCCGCGGGCGCGCACCTGCGGGTCGTCGAGCCCCTCGCGCAGGCTCTTGACCGGGGCAAACGCGATGTCCCTGCCGGCCATCCAGAGGACCCACTCGTCCTGCGTCCTGGTTCTGAAGGTCCGCTCGAGAAAATCGCGCACCGGCTGCTGGCCGGGGCCGGGCGGCAGCCGGCAGAGATCGATCAGGTCGGGCCGGCCGAGCGCGGTCAAAAGGTTGGCCGCGAACTTGAGCTCGGCGCCGCCGAGCGCGATGAACCGGCGATCTTGCGTCTCGTAGACCCGGTACATCGCGTTGCCGCCCCAGGAGCGCTCGTCGCTTACGACCGGCTGGCGCTTCTCGGCCATCGGCGGGCCGTAGTTGTTGGGCATGCCGGCGATCAGCGCGTCCATCATCGCGACGTCGAGCCGGTCGCCGCGGCCGGTCCGCTCGCGCCGGAGCAGCGCCATCAGCACGCCCGCGAGCGCCACATGGGCCGCCAGCATGTCGGCGGCGGCGACCGCCGGGTTCCAGGGCCGATCATTCCAGCCGGCATTGACGCTCAGCACGCCCGACATCGCCTCGACCGCGAGATCGTGGGCCGGCCGGTCGCGGTAGGGCCCGGTCTGGCCGTAGGCCGAGATCGAGACGTAGACGATCTGCGGGTTGCGCGCGGCGACCGCAGGGTAGCCGACGCCCAGCCGGTCGACCACGCCCGGCCGGAAGGATTCGACGAACACATCCGCGCCCGCGGCCAGGCGCAGCAGCGCCTCGACGCCCTCTGCGGTCTTGAGGTTCAGGACCAGGCTCTGCTTGCCGCGATGGGTGTTGGCAAAGAACACCGAGACGCCATCCCGCTTCAGCCCGATTTCGCGATTGGGCTCGCCGCCAGGCGGCTCGACCTTGATCACGACCGCGCCGTGGTCGGCCATGGCCTGGGTCATCGCCGGCCCGGGCAGGAACAGCGACAGGTCAACGACCTTGATGCCTTCGAGCTTCATCCCTGGCCCCGGGTCGCCATGGCCTTGGTCATTCCCATGACGGGTCGGCCACCTTGACGAATTCAAGCTTCATCGCCCGTTCCGGCCGTGTGGTCGCCATGGCCTTGATCATCCCCGGGCGGGCACGACCGATCGGCCTTGAAGCCTTCGAGCTTCGTCGGCGGTCCCCGTGGTCAGCCATGGCGTGGGTCATCGCCGGGCAGTGACTAGTACCGGTCGACAAATCTTGACGCCTTCGAGCTTCATCACTGGCCCCGACCGTATTGGGCCTTTGCTGTTCACCGCTGGCCCGCGCGGTAACAGCAACCGATCGACCAACCTTGACGTCTCAAGCTTCGTCTGGTCCTGGCCGTGTTCGGCCACGGCCCGGGTCATGGCCGGTCCGAGCAGGGACAGCAACGGGTCGACAAACTCTGAGGCTTCAAGCTTCATCGCTTCCCGCCACGGTCGGCCATGGCCTGGGTCATCGCCGGTCCGGGCAGGGGCAGCAAGGGTCAACAGACCTTGACGTCTCAAGCTTCATAGCTGGTCCGGGCCATGCTCGGCCATGGCCTGGGTCATCGCCGGCCCTGACAGGGACAGCAACGGGTCGACAAACCCTGAGGCCTTGCTTCATCGCGTTCCGGCCCGGCCGGGGACATCGACGGTCGGCGACCTTGACGCGTTCGAGCTTCATCGCTGGTCCCGACCGTGTTCGGCCATGGCCTGGGCCATCGCCGGGCCCAGGCAGGCGACAGCAAACGGGTCGACAATCGCTTGACCTCGAGCTCGATCGGCGGT
>DATAOG010000451.1:0-2026 GCA_036265855.1 Geminicoccaceae bacterium
CGGCCGAAGATCCCAGCCAGCGCATAGGAGAGCGCGGCGCCGAGCACCGCGAGCTGGGCCAGCACCTGCCCGCCCAGGCCCGCGAGCGCCTGCGGACCGATCATTACCGCGACGCCAATGAGCCCGGCCAGCACGCCCGCGAGCCGGCCGGGCGGCAGCCGCTCGTCGCGCGTCAGGACGTGCGCGAGCACGACCGCGAACAAGGGCGTCGTCGCGTTCAGGATCGAGGCAAGGCCGCTGTCGATGCGGGTCTGGCCCCAGACGATCAGGCTGAACGGCAGCAGGTTGTTGAGCGCGCCCATGACCACGAACCGGCCCCAGAGGCGCGGCGAGCGTGGCAGGCGCTGCCCGCTCGCGAGCACGACCGGGAGCAGCGCCAGCGCCGCCAGCGCCACCCTCGCGAGCACGACCGTGAACGGCGGCAGCTCGGCCAGCGCCACCTTGGCGAAGAAGAAGGACCCGCCCCAGAGGCCCGAGAGGGCCACCAGCAGCAGCCATTCGACCGGTCCCATCGCGCGCTGGCCAGAAGCAGTCATGCTCGTCGCTCGGCCGCAGGGGAGACCCCGAGCCTGGCCGGTCCGGGGGCCGGGAGCCACCCGGTTCTTGCGGCTCAGCGGAGATAGCGGCTGACCAGCTGATGCCCGGTCAGCAGGCTCACCAGATGCGCCGCCATCAGCAGCGCGACGACCAGCGCGATCATCTGGATGGCGGTGTAGGAGACGAGTGGCGGATTGCCGATCTCGCGCGGGCGGCGCTCGCGCCAGTTGGCGAGGCCGGCCGCGCCCACCGCCAGGAGCAGAACGACCAGCGTGATGGTCAGGCTCATCGGCGGTGGGCGGACGCGCCGGCTCAGCCGGCGGTGGTCGGGTCGATCATCCGCTTGATCTCCGTGATCTTGCTCGCCGGGAAGCCGCTGATCTCGGCGTGCCGCCGGATCGCCGCCTCGTCCTTGGCAAGGTAGACGCAGAAGGTCTTGTTGTCGGCCACGTAGGATTCGACCCACTGGATGTCGGTCGGGCCGATCTCGGCGAGCGCCGCGTTCGACTTGGCCGCGGCGCCCTTGAGCTGCTCGCCCTGCAGGCTCCCGACCGCCGGCAGCTCGCGCTCGATGATGTACTTGCGCATGGACACTCCCTCACTGCTGTTTGCTGCTTGCCAACGGCCGCCCTTGCCAACGGCCGCGCGCGGCATGATCCTAGAGGCAGATGGCGGCTTTGGGGAGCCGGACCTTGATGATCGCGAGGCCGCGTCAGGCGGCTTCTTCAGAAGCCCGGCCGGAGCGCGGGTCCGCCTGGCTTGGCTGGTTGCCGCTGCTGGTGATCGGCGCCGGGCTGGCGTTCGGGGTCGTGCTCTGGGCCAAGTGGGGCTTCCTGGTCGCGTTCGAGGCGGTTCGCGCCTACTGTCTGTGAGCCTCGGTGCGAGCGGGCATCATGACCCGGCCGGCGGCTGAGCGATCGCCGGATCGCGCCCGCTTCTGACCGCGCTCGATGGCGCAGGACTCACCCTTGCTGCCGGCGGTCGCGGTCGCGCTCTCGGCCGCCCTCTGGGGCTTGTGGTGGCTGCCGCTGCGGGCGCTCGCCGAAGCCGGGCTGAGCGGACCCGCGCTCAACGCCGTCCTCTACGGCACGATGGCGCTGGCACTACTGCCATGGTCCTGGCGCCGGCACCGCCGGCTGGCCGCGGGCGGTCTCCTGCTGCTCGGCGCGGGCGGCCTGTTCGGGGCGGCGATGGTGAGCTGGAACCTGGCCCTGATCCTGGGCGAGGTCGTGCGCGTCACGCTCCTGTTCTATCTCGCGCCGATCTGGACGACGCTGCTCGCGATCGCGGTGCTCGGCGAGCGGGTCGGCGCGCTGCGCCCGCTGTCGGTCCTGCTGGGGCTCGCGGGCGCGCTCGTCCTGCTCGGCCTTGGCAACGGCCTCCCGCTGCCGCGCTCGGTCGGCGACTGGCTGGGCCTCGCGACCGGCGTCCTGTTCGCGTTCTCGGTGACGCTCGTGCGCAAGGGCCAGGCGATCGAAGGCCTCGAGCA
>DATAOG010000452.1:0-1891 GCA_036265855.1 Geminicoccaceae bacterium
GGCCGAGCGCCGGCTGTTGCTGATCTGGCAGATCGCGCCGCTCTTCGCGATCAGCGTGATCATCGCGGCGTCGATGTCGCCCGCCTGCTCGATCGCCGGGTCGACCAGGTGGGCGCCGACCGCCTGCACCGCCGCGATGTCGCCCATGAGATAACGCGCCATGTCGAAGTCGTGGATGGTCATGTCGCGGAACAGGCCGCCCGAGACCTGGATGTAGGCGATCGGCGGCGGCGCCGGGTCGCGCGAGGTGATCACGACCTGCTCGAGCTTGCCGATTTCGCCCGCCTGGATGCGCTCGCGCAGCGCCTTGAAGGAGGGATCGAAGCGGCGGTTGAAGCCGACCATGATCGTCGCGCCCTTGTCCTTGATCCTTGCCCAGGACGCGTCGACCTTGACGAGATCGAGGTCGATCGGCTTCTCGCAGAGCACCGCCTTGCCGGCCTCGACCGCGCGCACCAAGAGATCGAGATGGGTGTCGGTCGAGGACGCGATCAGCACCGCCTCGACCGCACGGTCCTCCAGGATCTCGTCGACCTCGCGCGCCTTGCGGGCGCCGGTCACCTCGGCCGTGCCGGCGGCGGCGGCGGCAACCACGTCGTAGACATAGGCGATCTCGGCCCGCGGATGGCGGGCGAGGTTGATCGCATGCATCCGGCCGATGCGGCCGCAACCGAGAACGGCGAACTTGACCATCATCAACTACTCACCTTGCCTGCTCACGGGAAGACCGCGCTCGCGGTCGTGGGCTGCGGGGGACCACCGGCGGCCGGAGCCGGTCCCAGGCCTCGATCAGCCGGGCGTAGCTCTCGGCCATGCGGGCGATCGCGGTCCGATCGTCGATCTCGCCCTTGAACCAGGCGCGGGCGGGCTCGCCGAAGATCGTCCGCCCGATCGCGAAGCCCTTGCAGACCGGCTGGCGCGCGGCGCGCGCGAAGCTCGCCTCGAGCTCGGCGATCGGCGCATCGAGCCCGAGCAGCAGCACGCCCCGGCAGTAGGGGTCGCGGCGCGCGATCACGTCTTCGACCCGCTGCCAGGCGGCCTCGCTGCCGGGATCGGGCAGCTTCCACCAGTCGGGACAGATGCCGAGCTCATAGAACCGCTCGAGCGCGCGCGCGAGCGTCCGCTCGTCGACCGGCGCCTGCGACCGGCCCGGGATGATCTCGAGCAGGAGCTCGTGGAAGGTCCGGCGGCTGGCGTCGAACAGCCGGAGCGCCTGCGCCTCCTGCTCGGCGCGGAGATCTCCCGGATCGTCGGGGTGATAGAAGATCAGGCATTTGACGCAATGGGCGACCGGCCATTCGCGAAGCGTGCAGCCGACATCCGCTCCGCCCTCGAAGCGGAGCGGGACCGCCCCCGGCACTTCGATCGGCCGGCCGATCCACAAGCCGCCGCCCCTGGCATCGCCGGTCGCGTCGTCGAGCGCCGCCTGGCCGAGCCGGCCGTCCAAGAGGATGCCGAAGTCCGCCCGCCCGCCCGCGGCCTCGCGCGCCGCCGCCAGGCAGAGCTTCTTGAAGTACGGAATATGCTCGCGCGTGACCTCGGCGGCGTCTGCAATCGCCTCGAGCTGGGCGCGATGGTCGAAGGCCATCGCCAGCACCTGCGGCCAGTTCCGGGTCCGGGTGGTCGACCAGTGGATCTGCTCGAGCACGGCATCCTTGCGCAGCGCGCGCTCGGTCGAGCCGTGCTCGAGAAAGTGCGAAAGCTCGGTCCAGCTCGGCACCGCCGGCGCGCAGCCGTGCCGCGAAACCGCGAACGCGCCGCAGGCGTTGGCGTACTTGCAGCACTCCTGGATCGGCAGATCGCGCAGATAGCCGCGCAGAAAGCCGCTCATGAAGGCATCGCCGGCGCCCAAGATGTTGAACACCTCGATCGGGAAGCCCGGGCCTTTTAT
>DATAOG010000453.1:0-4120 GCA_036265855.1 Geminicoccaceae bacterium
GATGCGAGGGTCATCGGGTTTCGGCCGGCCGATGGCAGCGCCGAGCAGTTCGCGATCGTGATCGGCACGCCGGCCGCTCATCAGCCGGTGCTCTGCCGGGTGCATTCGGAGTGCTTCACGGGCGACCTTCTGGGCTCGCTCCGCTGCGACTGCGGCCCGCAGCTCCGCGAGGCGCTCGGCCTGATCGGCGCCGCCGGGCACGGCGTGCTGCTCTACCTCGCGCACGAGGGCCGCGGCATCGGCCTGGTCAACAAGCTCCGTGCCTACCAGCTCCAGGATGGGGGGCTGGACACGTTCGACGCCAACCAGCAGCTGGGCTTCGAGCCCGACGAGCGCAGCTACCAGACGGCCTCGGTCATGCTCGGGCATCTCGGGATCAGCCGGGTCCGGCTGCTGACCAATAATCCGGCCAAGCTCGAGGCGCTGCGCAAGGAGGGGATCGACGTGGTCGAGCGGGTGCCGCACGCGATGACCCCGACCCGGCACAATCACGCCTATCTCGCGACCAAGGCGCGCCGCTCGGGCCATCTGCTCAAGGGCCTGCCGGGATGACTGATGAGCTGTTCCGGGAGGATGCCTATCTGGCGCGCTGCCAGGCGCTCGTGATCGCTCTGGACGGCCTCGACCTCTATCTCGACCGGACCGTGCTCTACCCGACCGGCGGCGGCCAGCCCGGCGATCGCGGCCGGCTGGTCCTGGCGGATGGCAGCACGCTCCCGGTCGCGGACACGCTGAAGGGGACTCAGGGAATCGCGCATCGGCTGGCCGAGGGGACGACCGCGCCGGCGGCCGGCACCGAGCTCACCGCCGAGGTCGACTGGCCAAGGCGATATCGGCTGATGCGCATGCACAGCGCGATGCATCTGCTCTGCGCCGCCGTCGCCTGCCCGGTCACCGGCGGCCAGGTCGGTGAGGCCAAGAGCCGGCTCGACTTCGATCTCCAGGGGCAGGCCGTCGACAAGGACGAGGTCGCGGCGAAGATCGCGCGCTGGATCGCCGACGACCGCCCGATCCGGCACTTCTGGATCGATGCCGGCGAGCTCGAGGCGCGCCCCGAGCTGGTGCGCACGATGTCGGTCCGGCCGCCGACCACCGGCGGGCGAGTCCGCCTGGTCGAGATCGAGGGCGTCGACCTTCAGGCCTGCGGCGGCACCCATGTCCGCTCGACGCGCGAGATCGGTGCGCTCGCGGTCGGCAAGCTGGAGAACAAGGGCCGCCAGAACCGCAGGATAAGCCTAAGTTTGCCCGAGTAGCGCCGCAGACGAGTTCTCCCGGCCGATGATCAACTAAACGTTGATGAGCGCTGACCGCTAGGAGTCCTCCGGGGTCGATCAGGGCTTCGATTGATCTAACTTGAGATCGGCCCCGACCGGCTGCTATCGTGACGCTTCGGTTGCTTTTGGAATGCCCAGGCGAAGCACTGGCGGTCGCCGGTGCGGATAGGGCGGTGGGGAGACCGGACATGGTATCCGCGCAGCTCGTCACGTTGGGCAGGGCGGTCACACGCCCCCTGCCGAGGCAACGGGCCTATCATCTCTACCATCGTTTCGCGCACTGGCTGTTCGACCGGTCGATGCGCCGGCGCCTGGGAATTTACTATGCGCCGGTCGATGCCGGCCCGCCGCCGCCGCGAGAGCTGGTGTTGAAGACGGCCGTGCTCGACCGCAGCCAGCTGATGCAGCGGGACTATCCCGATCGCTATTTCGCCGGCGGCTACATGACGCTCCTCGACTGGCTTGGCCGCCTGGAAGCGGTCGGCTTCAATCTGAGAACCGTCGGCGCAGTCTTCGAGCTCGGCTGCGGTACGGCGCGTCTGCTCCGCCATTTCCGCGGCATCCGCGGCATTCGCCTGGTCGGGTCCGACACCAACCCGGACTGCATCGCCTGGTGTCGCGACCAGATCGTCGGCCCCGAGTACCATTGCAACGAGGTCACGCCACCGTTGCCGTTCGCCGCCGACAACGACTTCGATCTCGTCTATGCCTATTCGGTATTCACCCACATTCCAACTGATCTGCAGGACGAATGGCTGCACGAGATCCGGAGAATCCTGGCGCCGGGGGGCTTTTTCCTCTGTACGGTCTTGGGTGAACATCTGCAGAGCCGGATGCTCGGACCGGATGAGCTGGCAAAGCTGCGCTCGGAGGGCCACTTCACGTTGACCTCGACCGACAGCAAAGCCTCCTATTCGACCCAGGTCGGCGGCTCGGGCTGGGACGTGTTCCAGACCCGGGCGGAGGTGATCCGCGTGTTCGGCGCCGCGTTCCGGATCCTCGACTACGTGCCGGGAGTGCAGGACCTCCTGGTCCTGCAAAAACCGGCCTGAGGTCCGGCACCGGCCGGAGCCGCTCGTGAATTGCGGCCGCGCTCACCTGCGGGCGTAGCGCAGCCGGCCGTCGTCGTCGAGGAAGCGGCGGAGCCGGCCTTCGGCGAGCAGGTAGTTGAGGTGCGCGAGGCTCTCGCCAAGCGCAAACTGCAACTGGTGCGTGTCCAGCGCCCGATTGAAGAGGAGCGGCATCACCTCGGCGACCGTGACCGGCCGCGCGCAGGCCGCGAGCGTCGCCTCCAGGCGCTCGACGTGGTGGGCGACCAGCTGGTCGATCCGGACGTGCAGGCCGCGGAACGGCCGCCCGTGCGAGGGCAGCACCAGGCAGTCGTCCGGCAGCGCGCGAAACCGCTCGAGCGTGGCCAGGAAGTCGGCCAGCGGATTGGCGTCGGGCTCGGCCGGCCAGACGCCGACCACCGGCGAGATCTTGGGCAGGATCTGATCGGCGGCGATCAGCACGTTCAGCTCGGCGTTGAACAGACAGACCATCTCGGGTGCGTGCCCCTGGCCGACGATCACCCGCCAGTCGCGCCCGGCGATCCGCAGGCGGTCGCCCTCGCGCAGCCGGCGGAACCGGGGCGGCGGTTCGGAAACCCGGCCCCGGTACAAGTTGCCGCGCGCCGCCCGCGCCGCGACCACCTCCTCGTCGAGCCCCGCGCGCCGGTCGAACGCCCGCCCGGCCTCGACGAAGCCCGGGCTCCTGTCGAGCGCCAGCAGCCGGCCGTTAAGCCATTCAGTATGGCTGGCGAGCAGCTCCGCCCCGGTCCGTGCGCAGAGCCAGCCCGCGAGGCCCAGGTGGTCGGGGTGGAAATGGGTCGCGAGGATCTGCGCGACCGGACGGCCGGCCAGCGCTCCTTCCAGCAGCACCCGCCAGCGGTCCTGCGTGCGCTCATCGGCAATGCCAGTGTCAATTATCGTCCAGCCAGGAACTTCTTCCAGCAACCAGACGTTCACATGGTCGAGGGCGAAAGGCAGCGCGAAGCGGACGCCGGCGAGGCCAGGCGCGAGTTCGCGTGGCTCGCCGTCGATTGTCAGATCGACTGGCTCATAAGCGATGGCGATCGCCGGCACGAACGCACCAGGCTCGGACACGCTGCCGCTCTCCTGCATCGATTTTGCGCTGCAACACGGGCGGCCCGAGCCTACGCGCTGCGCCCGGCGCCTGGCAAGCCCGCGGCCTGATGATTCAAGTTGCAAAATCCCGGGCGGATACTATAATGAGTTGCATATGCCGAGATTTACCATGTTTCCAGGTTGCCGCGCCAATGCCACTGCCGATCACGAGCGATGACCGCTGAGACCGATGCCGATCCGGCGGCAAGCGCACGGCAGATGGTACGTTCCGTGGCGCGGGCCGCGCTCGGAACGCTCTTGCACATGGCCGAGCGCGCCCCTTACGTGTCGCTCGCGAACGTGGCGACCGACCACGATGGCGCACCGCTGCTGCTGCTTTCCGATCTCGCCGATCACACCCAGAATCTGGCGCGGGACCCGCGCGCGTCGCTGCTGTTCGACGGTACCGGCGAGCGCGAGGACCCGCTTGCCGGCGAGCGCGTGACCGTCCAGGGGCAGCTCCTGCGCAGCGACGATCCGCGCCATCGCCGCCGCTATCTCTGCCGGCACCCGGTCGCCGCGATGTATGCCGATTTCAAGGACTTCAACTTCTATCGGCTGACGGTCGAGCGTGCCCATCTGGTCGCCGGCTTCGGTCGGATCCACTGGCTCGAGGCGAGCGCACTGCTGGTCGAGCCGGCGGCGGTCCTGAGCGCGCGCGAGACCGACATCATCTTGCAC
>DATAOG010000454.1:0-6397 GCA_036265855.1 Geminicoccaceae bacterium
TGCGTCACGCACGAGATGGGCTTTGCCCGCTCGGTCGCGGACCTCATGGTGTTCATGGACCGGGGGGAGGTCGTCGAGAAGAGCCCGCCGTCCGAGTTCTTCAGCAACCCGGCCTCCGAGCGGACCCGGCTGTTTCTGAGCCAGATCCTGTCGCATTGAGCTTTCCGGGCGGGATAGGTTTCGCCAGTCCTAAGTTCGATAAGATATATTATGACAAATTCTCCGTGCTGGAGTCCAGGCCATCGATCAGAAGCCGGCCTCTGAAACAGGAAAAAAGTCCTTTGCACGCTCTGGCGGCGTGGTGTAGAACAAGACAGCGAGCGGCGCTCGCCGCCCAAGACTTCGATCAAGAAATCCCAGCTCGGAGCCTCCACCAATGCGGCTGCCCAACCGTGCCCGTTCGGGCGTGGACAGCAGGCGTTCGCTGATGTTGCTCAAAGGCCTGCTGCTGTGGACCGCGGCCGGGACCGCGTTCCTGGCGGCCTGGCACTGCGGGCTTCTGCGACGAGTATGGACCGCCGATTCAACCGGCCTTTCGGCCGCGATCACGCTCGTCTTTCTCGGCGTCGCGGCGCATGGCAGCTGGCACGTGCTGCGGCTGTCGCGCGCGCTCAACCATGTCATGGACGTTCAGGACGCGATCGCGACCGCCGCCGAAGTTTCGGTGGAAGCTTCGCAATCCGCTCGGATCGACGATCTGCCCACGGGTTGCGTCCGTGAGTACATCCAAGGTCTGCGGACCAGAGCGAAAATCGTCGGACGGCGCGCGGTGCTCGATCAGAACCTGCTGCTCGAGGCGTTCGAAGCCGACCTGCGGCGCGGCCACGACCTCGGCCGGCTCGTCGCCGACCTGCTGCTGTCGCTCGGGCTGCTCGGCAGCGTGCTCGGCTTGGGGCTCATGCTCGGCCCGCTGATCCATCTCTTCGCGTACGGCCTGAGCGCGCTCGGTGATCGGCTCGCGGCGATCAGCGGCGGCATGGCGGTCGCGCTCTACACGACGCTTGCCGGCCTCATCGGCGGCACGCTGCTCAAGCTCCAGGGCTTTCTGCTGGATGCCGCGGTCCAGGAACTGGTGCGGCGGACGACCCGGCTGACCGAGATCTACATCCTTCCGCCGATCGAGCGGAGCCGGTCGGATCCGGCGGCATAGGCCGCTTTGGCCGATCTTCAACGGAGCGGGCGGATCCCCGCCGCCTCACCTGATCGGCTCGAGCTGCTCCTTGGCCAGCGCATCGACGAAATTCTGCCGCCACTCGACGACGTCGTGCTCGCGGATCTGCGCGAGCAGCCGGCGCCAGCGGTCCTGGCGCTCGTCCAGCGGCATGATCAGTCCGCGGTGCAGCGCCTCGGCGACCGCCTCGATGTCGTAGGGATTGACGATCAGGGCGCCGTCCAGCTCATCGGCGGCGCCGGCGAAGCGGGACAGCACCAGGACGCCCGGGTCCTCCTCTGGCTGCGCCGCGACGTATTCCTTGGCGACCAGGTTCATGCCGTCCCGCAGCGGCGTCACCAGGCCGATCCGGGACAGGCGGAAGAAGCCGGCTAGCGTCCGGCGCGCGAAGCCTCGGTTGATGTAGCGCAGCGGCATCCAGTCGAACTCGCCGAAGATGCCGTTGATCCGGCCCGAAGCCGCCTCGACCTGGCGTCGCATCTCCGCATATTCCGGGACCTCTTCGCGCGAGGGCGCCGAGATCTGGACGAGCGTGACCTGACCGCGCTGGCGCGGGTAGTTCTGGAGCAGCGTCTCGTACGCCCGCAGCCGCTCAATGATCCCCTTGGTGTAATCGAGCCGGTCGACGCCAATGATCAGCTTGCGCCCGAGCAGGCTGCGCGAGAGCCGCTGGCTCGCGCGCACCGCCTCGGCCGAGGTCGCCATCCGGGCAAAATCGTCGGCGTCGATGCCGATCGGGAAATCCTGGGCGCGCAGCTTCCGATCGAAGGCCCGCACGTAGCCGTCGCTGAGCCCGTAGCCGACCCCCTCGCGATACAGATAGTCGTGAAAGTTCCGCAGATCGTTGCTGGTCTGGAGGCCGACCAGATCGTACCGGCTCAGCGCCTCCATCAGCCGGTCGTGCCAGGGCAGCGCCACGTAGACCTCGGCCGAGGGAAACGGCACGTGCAGGAAAAAGCCGATCCGCGCCTTGACGCCGAGCTGGCGCAACTCCTCGCCGAGCGGGATCAGATGATAGTCGTGCACCCAGATCAGATCGTCGTCGCGCAGATACGGGTACAGCTGTTCGGCAAACAGCTGGTTGACCCGCCGATAGCTGACGTACCAGTCGCGATCGAAGCTCGCGAGGTCGAGGCGGTAATGGAACAGCGGCCAGAGTGTTCTGTTGGCGAAGCCGCCGTAGTAGCGATCGAACTCGGCCTGGATGAGATCGAGCGTGATGTAGGTGATGTTGCCGGTGCGGACGACCTTGGGCACGAGTGTCCCGGAGTTGGCGGTCTCGCCGCTCCAGCCGAACCAGATGCCGCCGGTTTCGCGCAGCGCGGCCAGCACGCCGACCGTCAGGCCGCCGGCGGTCGCGGCCTTGCTGCCGGAAATCGGCGTAACCCGATTCGAAACGACGACGAGCCGGCTCACGAGCTACGTCGCCGTCGTCGGAGACAACGTCCCTCCCGGCTCCCACTGAGCCTCATCATGCCTTCGATGGCACCGGTCGGCGAACGGCTGTGAGGGAAATCGCCCCGCATCTCAAATTCGGGATCGATGTCCTCGGACGCTCGGGGAAGGCGGTTGCGGCCAGCAGGCATCTCTTCGAGCAATTCACGCGCCTCCGTCCGCCGGCCCTGAGCGATCAGCCTGCGGGTGTATCAGAACGTACCAGCGATAAAAGCGTTCTCAGGCTGGACGAAATCATCGGTTTTTATTCCAAGGTCGCGCGGCCGGCGACGCCAGCAGCCCTTGCAGCCATTGCTGCATCGCGCTGACGTCGGGATGGCGGTAGCGGGCATGGGTCGGCGCGGCATCCGCGCCGATCCGGATCGTGACCCCGCCCTGCCGATTGACGATCTCGAAACCGGCCTCGTCGGTGACGTCGTCGCCCGCGAACACCGGTTGGCGACCCGCGAACGGCGCTTCCCGAAGGAACGCAGCGATCGCCTGCCCCTTATCCCAGCCGGGCGGCTTCAGCTCGAGCACCATCTTGCCCCTGAGCAGCACGAGCGCACCACGGCTGGCGGCGACCGCAGCCTCCGCGGTCGCGGTCGCAGCGGCTTCGTGCTCCGGAGCGTTGCGATAATGGAGCGCAAGCGTGAGTCCCTTGTCCTCGAGCAGCACGCCCGGATGGCGCTCGGCGAACTCGGCAAGCTGCGCCCTTGCCGCGTCCAGGACCACCGGATCGGGCCTGGCGCGGACCACTTCGGAGTTCAGATTGCGCCGCTCCAGCCCGTGCAGCCCGGCGGCGCTCAGCCGGAGCGGCGCGAACAGCCGGTCGAGCTGGGCGAGCGTCCGGCCGCTGACCAGCGCCAGCGCGCCGCCGGTCGACCGCTGGAGATCGCTCAGGATCCCGCGCAGGTGCCCGGGCACGCGGACCGCGCCCGGCTCGCGCTCAATTTCGACCAGCGTGCCGTCGACGTCGAAGAACAGCGCGATCGCGTCATGGTCAAGCTCGGGCGGCGGCGGTGCGGCATCCGGCATGCGCTGGCACGGACCTCGGCGCTTGGACGGTGGCTGGACCCGCAATAGCATTGCCAGGACGGGGCAGGACTTTCAATGCACAAAGCCGCACGGTTCCCGCAGCGGCCCACGGCTTGGATCATCGATGCGCCGCTTCATCGTCTATCGCGACTCTCTGTTCGCTCCGTCCGAGAGCTTCATTCCTCGGATGTACTGCAACTTTGCCGAGCTGCATCCGATCTACCTTGGCGCCAAGTTCGCGATCGATCCCGCGACTTCGCCAAAGGCGCATCTGGTCGCCGATCATGCGCGCACCGGCTGGCTCGGTCAGGCCGTCTATCGGCAGCTCGGAAGGACTCCTGGACCGCTCAGGCAATGGCTCGCGCAGGTCGCGCCCGTCCTGATCCACGCCCAGTTTGGCCGCGGCGGCGCGCTTGCCATGCCGCTCGCCGATGCGCTGGGCCTGCCGCTGGTGGTCACATTCCATGGCGGCGATGCAACAAAGGACAAGCATTTCCGCGGGCGCGGGCGGTTTGGCACGATCTTTCAGCGCCGCCGGGCGCACCTGGTGCGGCGGGCCGACCTGATCCTTTGCGTGTCCGACTTCATCCGGCACCGTCTGATCGAGCGTGGCTTCCCCCCGGTGAAGCTGCGCACGCATTATCTCGGCGTCGAGGTGCCTGAGCGGCTCGACCGTTGGCCCGATCCGGGCGGGCGGCGGCTGCTGTTCGTCGGGCGGTTCGTGGAGAAGAAGGGTTTGCGCGATCTGATCGCGGCGGCCGCACGCCTGGGTGAGCTCGGGGAGAATGTCGAGCTCGTGCTGGTTGGCGACGGCGAGCTGCGAGCAAAGATCGAAGCCGCGGCGGCCGGTTCCGGAATTCGGCATCGCCTGACCGGCTGGCTGCCGCCCGAGGCAGTCACTCGGGAGATGGCAGATGCGGCGGTTCTGGTGGTGCCCAGCCGGAGCGCGGCCTCGGGCGATGCCGAGGGCGTGCCGACCGTGATTTTCGAGGCGCAGTCGCGCGGCCTCCCGGTGGTCGCCACGCGCCATGGCGGCATCCCGGAAGCGGTCAGGCATCGGGAAAGCGGGCTCCTGGTCGACGCCGGCCAACCGGAAGCAATCGCGGCGGCGGTCCGCGGCTTGCTCGGCGATCATGCTTTGTACCGGACGTTGCAGCACGGCGGCCGACGATCGGTCGAGACCAGCTTCGATGCGATCCGACAGTCGAGCCGGCTCGAGCAGATCCTCCTGGGAGTCGTCACCGAGCGCCGGGCTCGCTGCAGAAGCGAGCACCCCTTGCGGGCGGAACCTTGATCGCCAAGATAAGCACCTGATGCGATCCCACAGAGCGCCTTGATGAGCCCTGGCCTCGGTTACGTTCTGCTCGCGGAGCGCGGCGCAGTGACCTTACACGGTCCCGACGCGCGCTCGTTCCTGCAGGGTTTGGTCAGCAACGACATCGCGCGGGTCAGCCCGGATCGGGCGATCTATGCCGCCCTGCTCACGCCGCAGGGCAAATATCTGTTCGACTTCATCGTCGCGCAGCAGGGCGACGCGTTGCTCCTCGACACGGAGCGCGGTCGCCGCGACCAGCTGCTCAAGCGGCTCCTGATGTACCGCCTCCGTTCCAAAGTCGAGATCGAGGACACCAGTGAGCGCCTGGCCGTGGCGGCCCTGCCGGGCGCAGGCGCCGCCATCCGGCTCGATCTGCCGGATCAGCCGGGCGCGTGCCGGAAGCTGGACTCGGGCATCGCGCTGATCGATCCGCGGCTCGCGCAATTGGGCGTACGCGTACTTCTGCCGACCGAGACGATTGGCCGGACGCTCGAAGCGCTCGGGTTCACCAGGCTCGATCCTGCCGCCTACGAGCGGGCGCGGCTCAGCCTCGGCGTGCCCGACGGCAGCCGCGATCTCGTGCCCGAGCGCTCGACGCTGCTCGAGAGCGGCTTCGAGGAGCTGCACGGGGTCGATTTCGCCAAGGGCTGCTTCGTCGGCCAGGAGCTGACCGCGCGCATGCACTATCGGGGTCTGGTGCGCAAGCGCCTGCTGCCGGTCGTGCTCAGGGGCCCGAGCCCCGAGCCCGGCGCGGTCATCCGCCTCGGCGAGCGCGAGGCCGGCGAGATGCGCTCGAGCATCGAGGGCCTGGGTCTCGCACTGCTGCGCCTCGACCGGCTCGCGGAGGCCGAGCAGACCGGCACGCCGCTCCACGCGGATGCGACCGAGGTCCTGCCCACCAAGCCCGACTGGGTCAGCTTCTGAGCGCTTCCCGGGCGAGTCGGCCTGCGCCGGTCTCCCCTCGCAGGGTCCGGGCGAGCTCGTGGAGGCGGCGAAACGGCGACTGCCCGGGCGGCGTCGTCAGACCGTCCGGCGATTCGGCGGCGCGCGCGAGCCCCTGGCGCCCGAACTCCTCGCGCAACGCTTCGGCAAGCCAGGCGTCGGCCTGGGCCGCGCGCCGGCGCTCGCGCCGGCCGTTTGCCGCGAGGAAACGCGCGTGCTGCGCGAGCGCCTCGATCAGGGCATCGATCCCCTGCCCTTCCAGGCTGCTCAGCAGTTGGGCCGGCACTGCCCAGTCCCCGGTCGCGCTCGGGCTGAGCCGCAACGCAGCCTCGACATCACTCTTGGCCTTGAGCGCCGCCGCGCCGAGGTCGGCCTTGGTGACCACGACGATGTCCGGGATCTCGGCGATGCCTGCCTTCATGTACTGCAGGCTGTCGCCGGAGCCAGGCTGCACGCAGAGTACGACCGTGTCAGCGACCGCTGCGACTTCGGTCTCC
>DATAOG010000455.1:0-1520 GCA_036265855.1 Geminicoccaceae bacterium
CGATCCGGCGCACGACCTCGTCCTGGATCTCGAACAGCCGGTCTCTGGCGCCATCGTAGCGCTCGGCCCAGAGCTGGCGCGCGCTCGCGGGCTCGACCAGGCGCACGGTGAGGCGGAGCCGCCCGCGCTCGGCCCTGATGCTGCCGCAGAGCACGTAGGTCGCGCCGAGCTCCTGGCCGGTCCGCTCGGGCGCAAGCCTGCTCCGGCGATAGGAGATCGCGGTTGCCGGCGCGATCACGTCGAGCTCGCCAAAGCGGCCGAGCTCGGTCGCGAGGTCCTCGGCCAGGCCGTCGGCGAGGCCGCGATCCGGATCGCCGGCCTCGAACGCGAGGATCGCGATCATCGGCCGGCCGGTCGGCGCCGCGCGCCGGCGGGCCCGATCCTCGCTCGCGGCCCGCAGCACCGCGGCGCGCTCCGGCAGATCGTCGCGCTCGGGACCCGGCGCCGTTCCGTCCTTCGGCAGCAGCCCCGAGAGCTCGGCCCGCAGGCGCTCGGTCTCGGCCGCCGGCGCGACGCCCAGCTCCCGAGCCAGCAGCTCGCGGCAGCGCCGGTACTGATCCAGGGCCGAGCCGACCCGGTCCTGGTACATGTAGAGCCGGATCAGCGCCCGGTGCACGCCTTCCTGCAGCGGGTCGAGCGCCAGCAGGCGGAGCGCTACCTGGATCGCGCGCTCGATCGCGCCGGTCGTCACATAATGGTCGAGCAGGCGCTGCAAGACCTGCTGCAGGATCTCGTCGAGTCGCCGGCGCTCGGCGCCGAGCCAGTCGTCGAAGCCCTCGCCGACCTCGGCGAAGCCCGCGAGCAGCGGGCCGCGATGCAGGATCGCAGCGCGCTCGAGCGTCTCGGGCGTGCCGTCGGCGGCCAGCCGCTCGAACTGCAGCGCATCGACCTCGATCTCGCCGGTCCGAAGCGCGATCCCGCTGCCATCGGCGAACAGACAGTCCCGCGCGGCCGCCGGCAGGGCCTCGCGCAGGCGCGAGAGGGTCTTCCTGAGGTTGGCGCGTGCCTCGGCCTCGGCCCGGTCGTCCCAGAACAGCCCGGCAAGCCGCTCGCGCCCCTGCGGCCGCGGCGCGTTCAGCGCCAGACAGGCGAGCAGCGCCCGGACCTTGCGGGTCGGAAATCCGACCGCGCCGCCCGCGGCCGTGCGACAGGCGAAGCCGCCGAGCAGATCGAGGTGGAGGAGCGCCATCCGGGCATGCTGCCCGCTTGTCCCGCTCTTGTCACGCTGGCGGGGACGCCCGTCCGCCAGCCTGGCGCCCACAACCGAGCCAAGGAGGTATCAGGTCGTGTTGGCAACAGCAGAAGGCCGGAAGGATGCCGCGATCGAGCAAGGCCAGGTCAACCGTAGCGCGGCCGAGGTCTACGAGGAGTTCTTCGTCCCGGCGCTGTTTGGGGAATGGGCGCCGCGGGTCGCGGCCGCGGCCGGGATCCGCCCGGGCGACAAGGTCCTGGACGTCGCCTGCGGCACCGGCGTGCTGGCGCGCGAGGCGGCCAGGCGGGCAGCACCCGGCGGCGAGGTC
>DATAOG010000456.1:0-2959 GCA_036265855.1 Geminicoccaceae bacterium
TCGGGCGCTCCCCGGTAAGCGCGAAGCATCGCCTCGATCGCCGGCACGCCGGCACCGGCCGCGAGAGGGGCCGATGCCAGATAGCCGACCACGCGGCCATCGGGCCGCGCAACGACGACCGGCATGGCCATGATCGCCGCCTCGAACCACGCGCGCGGAAGCCGTGCCGACAGCATGCCGCCGCTCTGCGGCAGGTTGCGCTCCTGCAGGTCCAGGATGCCGTCGATGTCGCCCTGCCGGGCGAGCACGATCTCGCAACCGGCAGTCATCCAAGCCGTCCGGAGGGCAACGTCAGCCGGCCCGGGCCCATGCGCGCGCGCGGCAGCCGGATCGGCAGGCGGGCGCGGATCTCGGCGTCGATGGCATCCGGCAGATGGCGGGGATAATGGCGCTCCAGGATGTCCTTGGTCTTGCGCGTCGCCCGGTCGACCAGCGAGGGCGAACCGCGCTCGAGCCATTCCTTCGGGCTCGTGCGGTCCCCGACCAGGGGATAGAGATAGTCGGTCTGCATGCGGGCAAGCGTCTGGGGGTGGCCGAGGAAGTGGCCCGGGCCGCGCAGGCAGGCCTCCCCGATCACGTCGACCGAGAGGGTCTCGTCGTCGACCTCGATGCCGCGGATCGTGCGCAGCGTCGCACCGATCGCGTCGTTGTCGATCACCAGGCTCTCGAGGCAGAAGCCGAGCAGGCTCGCCTGCATGCCGGCCGCCTCGTAGATCAGATTGGCGCCGGCGTTGCCGACCAGCGCGTGGTTGTAGCCCTTCTCGTAGCCTGCCTGGTCGTCCGGGAGCTTGGCGTCGGTCATGCCCGAGGCGACCCCGACCGTGAGGTCGTAGAAGTGACCCATCTGGGCGCAGGCCGCCATCAGCAGCGCCTGCTCGCCGCTGCCGCCCGACATCGCGCCGGTGCGCAGGTCCGAGACGAACGGCCAGGGGCCGAAGATCGCGGGCGCGCCGCGGCGGATCGCATCGACGTAGACGAGGCCCGCAAGCGCTTCTGCGACCTCCTGGACGACCGCGCCCGCCAGCGCTGCCGGGCTGGTGGCGCCCGCCTGGCCGGCCGGCAGCAGGAGGATCGGCATGCCGCCGCGCACGCCCGCCTCGAGGCAGCGGCAGGCGTCCTCGGCAAAGCGCAAGGGCGGCACGACGAAGCAGCTCGACATCGAGACGAACGGCCGCGCCCGCCAGGCGGCCTCGCCGCCCGCGATCAGGTGCAGCATCGCGAGCGCGTCCTCGACGTGCCGGACCTGCGTGAAGCTCGTGCCGACGTGCTTGGCGGTGCCGGCGACGCAGGCATAGGCGGTGTTGAGGTCGAGATCGTAGGGATCGACCATGTCGCGGCAGACGATCGGGCGCTGGAAGAAGTGGATGTGGTCGAGCGCATCGACGACGCGCGCCGCGTCATAGAGGTCGGCGAGCGTCGAGTCGCGATAGCCGCCGGTGACCGGATCGACCGTGTGCACGGCAGCGCCGGCCGTGCCGAAATAGACCCGCTTGCCCCAGGGCTCCAGGTCGTGCTTCGCGAGCTGGCCGCAGAGCGGGAAGCGGCGCCGCGCCCGGGCGATCACGTCCTCGACCAGCGCGCGCGGCAGGACCAGGCGGCCGTGGCCGCTGATCCGGCCGCCGGCGGCCGTGATCAGCTCGACGCAGGACGGAATCGCGCCGGCGAGCCCGATCCGCTCCAGAACATCGAGCGCGGCGCCGTGGATCCGCTTGAGGTCGGCCTCGGCCAGCGGCCGGTAGCGCCCGCCCTCGAGCCCGGGCCGGACCGGGCGCAGGGCGTCCGGCTGCGGCGCCGCCCGCAGCGCCTGGCGCGCTTCCCGGCCGCCGCGCCGGCGGGTCTCGACCGAGCCATCCCCCATGGCCGCCCTCCTGCTGGAACAGCCCCGAGCCGCGCGCCGCCGGAGCTTCCCATTGCGACATTCGATCCAGTTCGTCAAACTCAGCCAAGATAATGGGCTGGCAACGATAAGGGAGGCTCCGATGTCCAGCGAGATCGAATTGCGGCGTCTGCTGGCGTCCAACGGGATGCGGCGGCGCGAGTTCATGGAGCGGGCGGCGGCGCTCGGCGCGAGCACGGCGCTCGCGAGCTCGCTGGCCGGCCGGGCGTTCGCGCAGACGCCCAAGAAGGGCGGCCATCTGAAGCTCGGCATCGACAGCGCCGGTGCCACCGACAGCCTCGACCCCGCGACCTACACCGCCTGGTACATGCAGACGATCGGCTATCAGTGGGGCAACCCGCTGATCGAGCTCGACGAGCACAACAAACCGATCCCCGAGCTCGCCGAGAGCTGGGAGCCCGACGAGCAAGCCACCCAGTGGGTGTTCAAGCTGCGCAAGGGCGTCCAGTTCACCAACGGCAAGGAGATGACCGCGACCGACGTCATCTACTCGGTCAATCACCATCGCGGCAAGGACTCGAAGTCGGGCGCCCAGGGCTACCTGCAGGTGATCAAGGACCTCAAGGCGACCGATGCCCACGAACTCACCGTGGTGCTCGACGCCGGCAACGCCGACCTGCCGTACATCATGTCCGACTACCACCTGCTGATCGTCCCGGAAGGAACCGACTTCAACAAGCCGGTCGGCACCGGTCCCTACATCATCGAGAGCTTCCAGCCCGGCGTGCGCACGCTCGCCAAGCGCAACCCGAACTACTGGAAGGAAGGGCGCGCCCATGCCGATTCGGTCGAGACGCTGGCGATCAACGACCTGACGGCGCGGACCAGCGCGCTGCAGACCGGGGCGGTGCACTTCGTCAACCGGCTCGATCCCAAGACGGTCGGTCTCTTGAAGCGCATGCCGGGCATGCAGGTGTTCGACGTGCCGAGCGCCGGCCACTACACGTTCCCGATGCGCTGCGACACCAAGCCCTTCGACAACAACGACCTGCGGCTCGCGCTCAAGTACGGCATCGATCGCGAGGACGTAGTCAAGAAGATCCTGCGCGGCTACGGCAAGCT
>DATAOG010000457.1:0-4527 GCA_036265855.1 Geminicoccaceae bacterium
CGAACAGGTGGTGGCCATCCAGCTCCACGTTCAGATCCGAGAGCGCCTGTTGCAGAAGGTTCTGGGCGTCGGCGGTGATGATCCCAGGAACGCCCTGCGCAGAATCCAACCGCTGGATCAACAAGGTCCTGAGGCGGGTGGCGATGTCGACCAAGGACGCGGTCGAGCTCTCCATGACGTCGAGGCGGCCGCCGATCAACTCGTTGTTGGTCTGGAACTTCTGGATCCGCTGGAGCGCGTCCTTGGCCGAGACCAGCCGGTTGGTGTCGGCCGCGAGCTCGCGAAAGCGGGTCGCCTTCTTGCCCGTGCTGATCTGAATCTGGGTCTCGCGCGTCCGGGTCTGGGCGTCGAGCAGCAGCTGGGTCGCGAGGCTGTTCTGGGCGTAGTCGCCGATCCGGGAGAGCATGGGCCTCACCTCACCATGTCGAGCAGCTCGCCGAACAGATCGTTGGTCACCGTGACGATCCGGGCGGATGCCCCGTAGGCCTGCTGCAGTTGCACGAGGTGGGCCATCTCCTCGTCGAGATTCACCCCGGACACCTCGGCGGCGCGGTACTTGAGCGAATCGGCGAGCGCTTGATCCCGGCTCGCAGCCTGCTTGGCGTTGTCGGCGAGGCTGGCGCTCCGGGCGATGACGTCGCCGGCATAGGTGGCGAGCGTGACCGATTTGGCCGGCAGGCCGCCGCGCGCGATCACCGGCTGGGCGGTGCTGAGCGCGTCGGCCAGCGCCTGCACCCCCCGATTGTCGCCGGCGCCGCCAAGCGTCGCCGAGAGCGGCGAGGCGGTGACGTCGAGCCGCGCCGTGCTGAGCTGCGATGGATCGGCCTGGATATCGGCACGGACCGCGAAGTCGCTCGGACGGCCGCCATTCTGGACCAGGAGGTCGTTGAGGCCGAAGTAGTGCGAGAACCCGTAGTCGCGGTCGCGGCCGGCCGCATCGGCGAAGCTGATCTTGCTGTCGCCCTCGGCGATCGCGAGGCCCTGAGCGCTGTTCGCGAGCGTGATCTCGAGATTGCCGTCCGCGCCGATCGCGGCGCTGCCGAGGGCGCCGAGACCGTTGTTGATCTGAGCCACGATCCCGGTCTCGTCGGCCGCAGCACCGAGGTCGATCTGGAAAGCCAATGCCGTGCTGCCGTCCGCGCGGTCGATCACCGCGATGGTCGCGGTCCCGCTCCGGCTCGCGCCGGCGAAGTCGGAGAGATCGGTGCGCGTGCCGGTGAGCGCGCTCGGTGGCGGGACGGGGCTGCCGTCGTTGTGCGCGGCGTTGAGCGCGAAGCGCAGCCCGTCCGCGAGCTCCTGGAGCTGATCGTCGAGCGCCGGCAGGATGCGGTCGCGGGTCTCGAGCAGGCCGGCCAGGCGGCCGCCGCTGATCCGGCTGGTGATCTGCTGGCTGGCGTCGGCGACGGCATCGTTCAGAAGCTCGGCGTTGAGGGTCGACCGGACGCCGCTCGAGACCAGCTGGACGCCTGCGCTCGGGTCGATGGGCGCGCCCGTCGCAGGATCGATCTGGTTCTCGCGGAAGATCGCAATCTGGCCGAACCGCGTGTCCTGGGCGACCTGGGCGGCCGGCTCATAAGCCAAGACTCGAGGCATGCGATCGAGCAGGGTCTCGCCGTCCGCCGTGTAGATCGCAAGCCGGCTGCCGTCCAGCGCCGCGGTCCGGATATCGATCTTCTCGGCCAGGCTGTTGACGAGCGTGTCGCGCCGGTCGAGGAGCTCGGGGTTGACCTCGCCGGCGTTGTCCTGGCGCTCGATTTCAACGTTGAGGTCGTGGATCCCCTTGAGATCGGCGTTGATCTCGTCGACGGTCCGGCCGATCGCCTGATCGGCATCACCGCGCAGGATCTGGACCTGATCGGCTAGGCCGCCCAGCGAGCGGCCGAGGTCGCCGGCTGCCTGCACGACCTGAAGGGCGAGCGCGGAGGTCTCGGGGCTGCCGGCCAGCGCATCGATGGCGACCTGGAGATTCCCGATCTGCAGCGCGAGGTCATTGTTATCGCCCGGTGCGCCGAACGCATCCTGGAGCAGGTCCTGGTAGCGCTGGAGCACCTCGCTCCGACCGGAGACGCTGCTCTGGCGGCGGATCTCCTGGGTCAGGAAGTCGTCGGTGAGGCGCGCGACCTCGGTGACCTCCACGCCCGCGCCGCGGTTGCCGACCACCAGCGCCTGCTGGCTCACGATCTTGCGGCTGTAGCCGTCGGTGTTGGCGTTCGCGACGTTGTTGGCCGTGACGCTCAGCGCGCGCTGGGCGACGTTCAGCCCGGAGACGGCGCTGGCCAGGGCGGCGGTGAGACTCACCGGCTCCCCTCAGAGCTTGCGATCGAAGGCGACCGCGATCACCCGACCGCGCGGTTCGGCAGGAGCCCCCTGGCCGCGCGCGCCGTACGTGATCCCGGCGGCGCTGCGGGCAAGGCTGTCGCCGATGTTGCGCAGGACCTTCTCGACCACGGCCTGAGCTGCCAGCAAGGCAGTGAGGTTTGCGGTCACCGTCTCCTGGAAGGCGCGCATCGAGTCGTGCAGCTGGCGGCGGACCCCTGGCTCGAGCGAGGCCAGGACCTCCGGGCTGCAGCGCAGCCGCGACAGCTCGATCTCGTAGGCCTCCGCCAGCGCCTCCTTCTCGTCCTGGAGCTCGGGCAGCGCCTCGAGCCGCATGCCGCGCAGCAGTGCGCGCTCGTGATCCATGATCTGGGCGAGCCGCTTCATCAGGGTCATCAGGATCGTGACCTGCTCGAGCGGCTCCATCACGCCACCTCCTGCGCCTTCAGCATCTCCTTGAGCACGGCATCGGCAACGCCGACACCTCCGCTGCGGCTGATCAGCTTGGCGATCTCGTCATTGAACATGTCGTGGAAGATGCCCTGATCGACGGTCTCGCCATTATCCTCACCACTCCCTAAGCCTTGGTTGATCCGGGCCAGCACCTGGGCCAGGAACACCGCCTCGAACTCCTGGGCGGCCCCGCGCAGCGTCTCGATGCTGGCGGGCTTGCCGGGGCCGGCCTTCGGCGGCGGGCCCGCCGTGAGCGCGGCTTGCAGAACTTCGGCCATCACATCACCACGATCTCGGCCTGCAAGGCGCCGGCCGCCTTGATCGCCTGAAGGATGCTGATCAGGTCACGGGGGCCGACGCCCAGCGCGTTGAGACCGGCAACCAGCTCCTGAAGGCTGACCCCCTCCTGCAGAACGACCATGTGGCGGTTGTCGCCCTCGTCGACCTGAACGCTGGTGCGCGGCACCACGACCGTGTCGCCCTCGGCAAGCGGATTGGGTTGCGACACCTGGGGCGTCTCGGTGACCCGGACCGTAAGGTTGCCCTGGGCGACCGCGACCTGGCTGATCCGGACGTTGTCGCCCATGACGATGATGCCGGACTTTTCGTCGATCAGGACACGGGCGATCTGGTCGGGCTCGACGGCGAGCTGTTCGACCTCGGTCAGGAGCGCGGCGGTCCGGCCCTGGTAAGCCGCGGGCACGCTGAGGATCACGGTCGCCGGATCGCTCGCCTGCGCGACCGACGAGCGGAAATGGTCGTTGATCGCATGCGCGATCCGCGCTGCGGTCGTGAAGTCGGGGTTGCGCAGGGCGAGGCGGACGCGCTTGAGCTGGTCGAGCTCGAAATCGACCTCCCGCTCGATGATGCCGCCGGCGGCGATCCGGGCCGAGGTCGGCACGCCTTTGGTCACGCTCTCGGCAGCGCCCTGGGCGACGAAGCCGCCGATCGCGAGCTGCCCCTGGCTCACCGCATAGATCTCGCCATCGGCGCCGTAGAGCGGCGTCACCAGGAGCGTGCCGCCCTCGAGCGACTTGGCATCGCCCAGCGCGCTGACCGAGACGTCCAGGTGCGAGCCCTGGCGGGCGAACGGCGGCAGCGTCGCGGTGACCATGACCGCGGCCACGTTCTTGGTCTTCAGATCCTGGCCGCGGGTGGCGACCCCGAGCCGTTCCAGCATCGCCTCGAGGCTGCCGGCGGTGAAGGCCGAGTTGCGCAGCGAGTCGCCGGTGCCGTTGAGGCCGACCACGAGACCGTAGCCGACCAGCAGGTTGTCGCGCACGCCCTCGAAATCGGTGATGTCCTTGATCCGCGAGTTGGCCGCCGCCGGCGATCCGGGAGTGGCGGCCAGCAGCGCGGCCGCGAGCAGCGCGCACGGAACCCGGCCGGCGACGGCCGCGATCTGGCGGAGACGGTGCGAAGCTCGGTCCATACGGGCGATCCTCTGCACGGTCTCTAAGCGAGCGCTGTGCCAAGCGGCCGGAGATGGCGCTTTCCGGCCGGATTCTTTAGAGCAAGGCCGGCCCCGTCCGGCAAAGCTTGCCAGGCGACCGGCAATTCCTGCCGGCACTCGACGCGTTCGATCCGGTCTGAGTTCATGTTCGGACGCTGGCGTTAACCGAGGCTTAACCATGCCGAGAGCATCATCGGGCGAGTCAATGCCCAGGGGCGACCGCCCGCCGGTTGTGTTTCGACGCTCGAGGCAGCCCTCGGGAACCGCAGGCCGGCGAACCTGGAGGGTCGGACACGGCGGCGCGA
>DATAOG010000458.1:0-2920 GCA_036265855.1 Geminicoccaceae bacterium
CGTTGCCGCGGCCTTGCCGCGATCCCGACGGCCGTGGCCTACCCGTGTGACGAGACGTCGCTTCAGGGAGCGATCGACGCCGCGAAGGACGGTCTGATCATTCCCATCCTGGTCGGTCCGGCGGCGAAGATCGCCGAGGTCGCCAAGGCCGCCGGAATCGAGCTCGGCACGGCGAGAGTGGTGGACGCGCCGGACAGCCGTGCCGCCGCGGCCAAGGCGGTGGCGCTGGTGCGCGCCGGCGAGGCCGAGCTGCTGATGAAGGGCAGCCTGCACTCCGACGAAGTCCTGGGGGCCGTCGTCGCCAAGGACACCGGGCTTCGGACGGGCCGGCGCCTGAGCCACGTGTTCCTGATGGACGTGCCCACGTACCACAAGGTCCTCATCGTGACTGATGCCGCAATCAACATTGCGCCGACGCTCGAGGACAAGGTGGACATCTGCCAGAACGCGATCGACCTCGCGATTTCTCTGGGTGTGACTGAACCGAAGGTCGCGATCCTGTCCGCGGTCGAGACCGTGACGCCCAAGATCCCCTCGACCATCGATGCGGCGGCGCTGTGCAAGATGGCCGAGCGCGGCCAGATCACCGGCGCGCTGCTCGACGGCCCGCTCGCCTTCGACAACGCGATCAGCAAGGAGGCCGCGCGGATCAAGGGCATCCGCTCCGAGGTCGCGGGCGATCCCGACATCCTCCTGGTGCCGGACCTGGAAGCCGGCAACATGCTGGCCAAGCAGCTGACGTTTCTGGCCAACGCCGATGCCGCCGGGATCGTGCTCGGCGCGCGCGTGCCGATCATCCTGACCTCGCGCGCCGACACCGTGCGCGCGCGGATGGCGTCCTGCGCGGTCGCCGTCCTGCTCGCCCACGCCCGCCGGCAGGCCGCGCCGCGGGCCGACTAGGCGAGGGAGCCGGAGCTGGCGCCGACGGTCGAGGCCTCGCGCGAGCAGGGCACCCCGGCAGGACCAGCGAGACTCGGCATGGCGGAGCTCAGCGGCAGGGTGGCGGTCGTCACAGGCTCGACCAGCGGCATCGGGCTCGGGATCGCGCAGGCGCTCGCGGGTGCCGGGGCGGACCTGATGCTGAACGGCTTCGGCGAGGCCGGCGCGATCGATCGGCTCAGGCGCGATCTCGGCACGCGCGCCGGGGTCCGGGTCGGATACTCGGATGCCGACGTGAGCCGGCCGGTGGAGGTCGCAGGCCTGATCGAGCGCGCCGAGGCCGAGCTCGGACCGGTCGACATCCTGGTCAACAACGCCGGCATCCAGCACATCGCGCCGGTGCACGAATTCCCGGTCGAGGAGTGGGACGCGATCCTCGCGATCAACCTCTCGGCCGCGTTTCACGCGATCCGCGCGGCGCTGGCCTCGATGCTCGAGCACAACTGGGGGCGAATCATCAACATCGCCTCCGCCCATGGCCTGGTCGCGTCGGCGCACAAGGCGGCCTACGTCGCGGCCAAGCACGGGCTGGTCGGGCTGACCAAGGTCGTGGCGCTCGAGACCGCGAAGACCGGCATCACCTGCAATGCGATCTGCCCCGGCTGGGTGCTGACCCCTCTCGTCGAGAAGCAGATCGAACAGCGCGCCACGGCCGATGGCAGCAGCTTCGAGAGCGCCAAGATCACGCTCCTCGGCGAAAAGCAGCCCTCGCATAAGTTCGTGACCACCGAACAGCTGGGCGGGCTTGCGGTCTTCCTCTGCTCCCCCGCGGCCGCTCAGATCCGGGGCCAGGCGCTCGCGGTCGACGGCGGCTGGACGGCGCAGTGATGCGGCGGCTAAGACGATGAGCCCGAAAATCCTGAGCGGCCGGGCGGCCGCGCTCTCGGGGTGGCGCCAATGAGCGATGCCGTGCTGACCATCAACGCCGGCTCCTCGAGCCTCAAGTTCTCGGTCTACGAGACCGGCGAGGACGACCGGCCCGCGCTCGCGGCCAAGGGTCAGATCGAGGGCATCGGCACGTCACCCCGGTTCACGGCCGCGGACGCCGCCGGCCGGAGCCTCGTCGAGCGCCGCTTCCCCGACGATCGGACCTCCGGCCATCCCGAGTTTTTCCGCGTGCTCGGCGGCTGGCTGCGCGAGCAGTTCGGCGGCACCGAGCTGATCGGCGTCGGCCATCGGATCGTCCATGGCGGGGTCGATTACGCAAAGCCGGTGCGGATCGATCCGGCAGTGCTCGAGAAGCTGACGGCGCTCTGCCCGCTGGCGCCTTTGCACCAGCCGCACAATCTCGCCGGCATCCGCGCGGTCGCCGCGTTCCGACCGGAGCTGCCCCAGGTCGCCTGCTTCGATACCGCCTTCCACCGCGCCCATCCCGAGGTCGCCGACTGGTATGCGCTGCCGCGCCGCTTCCACGACGACGGCATCCGCCCCTACGGCTTCCACGGCCTGTCCTACGAATACATCGCGGGCGTGCTGCCCGAGACCGCCCCCGAGCTCGCCGCCGGCCGGGTCGTGGTCGCCCATCTCGGCAGTGGTGCCAGCATGTGCGCGATCAGGGCAGGCCGCAGCATCGACAGCACGATGGGCTTCACCGCGCTCGACGGCCTGCTGATGGGCACGCGCTGCGGCGCGCTCGATCCCGGTGTCGTGCTGCATCTGAACCGCGCCTATCGTCTGGACGCGGACGCGATCGAGCGCCTGCTCTACCACGACTGCGGGCTCAAAGGCGTGTCCGGGATCAGCAACGACATGCGCGACCTGCTGGCGAGCGACGACCCGCGGGCGGCGCAGGCGATCGAGCTGTTCGTGTACCGGATCGGCCGCGAGCTCGGCGCGCTCACCGCCGCGCTCGACGGCCTCGACGGCCTCGTGTTCACGGCCGGGATCGGCGAGCGCTCGGCCGCGATCCGCGAGCGGGTCTGCGCGCGCGCCGGCTGGCTCGGCATCGAGCTCGACGACGCTGCCAATCGCTCAGGCGGGC
>DATAOG010000459.1:0-1805 GCA_036265855.1 Geminicoccaceae bacterium
GAGGTGCTCCGCGGCGGCACCGCTCAGAGCCGCATCACCGCCGCGCCAGCCGTCGCCCGTCCGGGCGAAAGTCAGCGTCTGCCCGTCGGCGCGCAGCTCGATCCGGGTGATCTCCTCCGGCAGGCGCGCCATGACGCCCGCGGGCACGAAGGGCTCGAAGCTCGCGAGCTTGGGCGCGCTGCCGGTGAGCGCGAGCGCCACCAGCAGCGCCGCTGCGAGCGCGCCGCCTGCGAGCGCCGCGATCTGCCCGGCGCGCTCGTTCAGCGGCGCCGCCACCATACCGCCGATCCGATCAGGACGACGCCGAGCGGCAGCAGAACCTCGAGCGTGATGAAGGTCCAGCGCATCTCTTGCGCGGTCATGCTCACCATGGGCGGGGTCGAGCGCTCCGGGCGCACGCTCGGCAGGGCGTCGTCGCGGGCGAGCCAGCGGATCATCGCGACCCCGAGCTCGCCGTTCGCGACCTGATCGAAATAGGCATTGGTGACGAAGTCGCTGTCGCCGACCACGACCGCCCGGAACGGCGTCGTGCCGGCGGCGGCATCGAGCCAGGAGCCGTTCAGCGCCAGCGCCAGGGTCTGCGGCCCGCTGTCGGAGATCGGAGCAGCCGCACCGGGCGCACCCGTGCTGACCTCGGTCCGGATCGGCGCGCCCTCCGCAGCCGCGGCGCTGGGCAGGGCCAGCAGGCGCGCGCGACTGTCCTTGCTGCTGCCGAACAGCGGGAAGAGCGCGATGCTGGTCGGCGGCGTACCGACGTAGAGCGGCCTTGCCCCGGGGAAGAAGGTGAGCGCGATGCCCTCGGTGATCGGGTGGCTCGTGTAGGAGGGCACGGCGACGAACTCGGGGTCGGTGCCGTAGTGGTCGAGCGGATCGATCACCCTGGCCTCGGCCGTGTCGACGCCGAGTTGCCCGAGCAGCGCGCTGGTCTCCGGTCCGAGCACGGATTCGGGATCGTAGGCCAGCAGCAGGCCGCCGCCCCGGCCGAGATAGCGGCGCAGCAGGTCGGCCTCGTTGGCGGCATAGGCATGGCGCGGTCCGAAGTCGGCGACGGCGGCACAGTCCTCGGGCACACCTTCGAGGGTGGCCAGCGCGATCTCGCGCACTTCATAGCCCTGCTGCTCGAGGGCCAGATACAGCCGGTCCAGCCCGGTCGGCGCGGCGACCAGCCGGTCCTCGGTGCCGTAGCCCTGATGGGCGTCGAGGGTCTCCTGGTGCGCGTAGTGCGGCGGCGTCGGGCCCGGGCCGCCCGCGAACTCGCCATGCCCGGTCACGAAGCAGACCACCGGCGTCTGCCGGCGCAGCGCGCGCAGCGCCGCCAGTCCGATCTGGGCGAGGTCCGTCGTCCGCTCGACCTTGATCGTGCGGCCTTCGGTCTCGATCACCGCCGTGTTGTAGGCGCTGACCTGGTAGCGGCGGGCGAGCTCCGGCCGGCGGTCGAGCTCGACCGGGTCGACCCGGAGCAGCGGCGCGCCATGCGCCAGGATCTCGAGCAGGCGCCTGGCCTCGAGCGCTTCGCCATCGGCCGGATTGTAGAAATAGGTGATGGTCATCGGCCGGGCCAGCGCCGCCACGACCGCCTTTGCCTGGGGCGGCGGGGTGTACCGGCGCTCGGCCGTGAGGTCGAAGTGCACGTCGTGCAGATAGATGCCGACATTGGCGATCACCGCAATCGCGATCGCCGCGAGCACGATCGCGCTGCTGCGCGCCGGCGCCGGCCAGATCGAGCGGCGGGTCTGCAATGGCAGGCGAAGCCCGAGCCCGAACAAGAGGAGCAGCGCCGCGAGCCAGGCGCCGAACAGGAGGCC
>DATAOG010000460.1:0-3250 GCA_036265855.1 Geminicoccaceae bacterium
GCTCGCGGGCGCGGATTTCCAGGACTTGGCCGAGCAGGACCAGCGCGACGATCACCGCCGCCGCCTCGAAATAGACGTCGACCTGGCCGTCCTGCCCGCGGAAGGCGGCCGGGAACATGCCGGGCGCCACGGTCGCGACCAGGCTGTAGAGGTAGGCGGCGCCGACCCCGATCCCGATCAGGGTCCACATGTTCGGACTGCGGTTGCGGAACGACGCGAGGCAGCGTTTGAGGATCGGCCAGCCGGCCCAGAGCACGACCGGCGTCGCGAGCAGGAGCTGCAGCCACTGGATGAGCTGGTGGGACATGCCGGCCATGAAGCCCATGCCCGCGAGGTGCTCGGTCATGACCCAGAGCAGCAGTGGCAGGGACAGGGCGGCGCCGATCCAGAAGCGCCGGCGCAGGTCGAGGTATTCGGCGCTCGGCCCCGCCTCGAGCGGGACCGTCCTGGGCTCGAGAGCCATGCCGCAGATCGGGCAGTCGCCGGGCCCGACCTGCTCGATCTCGGGGTGCATCGGGCAGGTGTAGACCGCATCCCGGGCCGGCGCTGCCGCCGGCGGGCGCGAGCCAGGGAGGTAGTTCTCCGGCGCCGCCGCGAATTTCCGCGCGCAGCCTTCCGAGCAGAACCAGGAGGTCCGGCCGGCGTGCTCGCGCCGATGCGCGGCGGTCGCCGGGTCGACGATCATGCCGCAGACCGGGTCCCGCTCGGGCCGACCGCCCTCCTTGGCGGGCTCATGACTTCGGGCAGTAGCCGGCAAGGCTCTCGCTCCCGGTTGTGCTGGACCGAAGCTGACATGGGCCTTCCAGGAGCCGGAAGGTCAAGGCCGGCGAGCCAGCCCCCGGACCAGACCGGCACGGACCTCGCGGACGGCCCACGCCGCTTACCATCGCCGCGCGCACGGCCGCAGGCCGCCTGACTCGCCGGAACCTTCCGCCGCCCGCCCGCGTTTGGTGTGTCCGGCTGGCCGACACGGTCCGGGTCATCGGCGGCCCAATAAGGAGGAGTCCGTGCGGCTCGAGCCTGTCCGTCCCGTGAGCGCCGACCCAGTGCCAGCCGCGCCGGCGGCGGCACCCAGCACCGTTCCTGACCACGGCCCCGGGCGCGCGCTCAAGGAGAGCAAGCGCCGGGTTCGCGTGCGCTCGCGCATGCTGACCGGCCTGTTCACGCTCGCGATCCTCTACACCTGCTATTTCGCGCAGGTGGTGCTGATCCCGATCGCGCTCGCGCTGCTGCTCAATCTTCTGCTCGCTCCGGTCGTACGGGGGCTCAAGCGATATTGCCGGCTGCCCGAGGGCGTGGGCGCCGCGGTTGTGCTGCTGACGTTGGTCGCGGTCGTGGTCGGCACGACCTATGGGCTGTCCGGGCCCGCCACCAACTGGTTCGCCCAGCTTCCGGTCGCGATGTTCGAGGTCCGGGACAAGGTCGAGGCCCTTCGCAAGCCGGTCAAGGAGGTCCAGCAGGCGGCCAAAAAGGTCGAGGATCTGGCCCAGGGCGCCAAGCCCGACGAGCAGAAGCCGGTCCAGGTCGCCGTCCAGGGGCCGAGCCTCAGCCGGATTTTCCTGGACGGGGCGGTGACGATCATCGCGGGCCTCGTGGTCATGATCGCGCTGCTGTATTTCCTGCTCGCCTCCGGCGACACATTGCTGCGGCAGGCGGTCAGCATCGCGCCGCGGCTGAGCGACAAGCGACGGGTGGTCGAGATCGCCCGCGAGACCGAGGACGACATTTCCTATTATCTGCTGACGGTCAGCATGATCAACGCCGGGGTCGGCGTCGCGGTCGGGACCGCGATGTTCCTGCTCGGCATGCCGAATGCGCTGCTCTGGGGCGTGATGGCCGGGCTCTTCAACTTCGTGCCGTTCCTGGGCGCCGTCACCGGAATCAGCATCGTCGCGCTGGTCGCGCTGCTGACCTTTGACCATCCGTGGTCGATCCTGCTGCCGCCGCTCAGCTACCTTTTCGTGATGTTTCTCGAGGCGCAGTTCGTGACGCCGGCGGTGCTCGCACGCCGCCTGACCCTCAACCCGGTCGCGGTGTTCCTCGCCCTGATCGTCTGGACCTGGATGTGGGGCATCGCGGGCGCGCTTCTGGCGGTGCCGCTGCTCGCGACCTTCAAGATCTGCTGCGACCACGTCGAGCCGCTGCAGCCGATCGGCACGATGCTCGGCCGCTGACCGGGAGCGCCGCGCAGATCCGCTCCAGCCGAGCGCAAGAATCGGGTTGTGAAGCCGGCGCAAGCGGCCGATTTTCTGGGTCCAGGTCACCCGAGGAGTCGAGCCATGGCCGCCAATCTCGCGCTGGTCGAGGCGACCGCGCCCGTCCGCGCCCTGCCCTACAACGCCCGGATCGCCGCCGCGCTCCGCTACGTGATCGAGCATGGCCAGGAGCAGCCTTCGCTCGAGAGCATGGCGGAGCAGGCCGGGCTGTCGCCGTTCCATTTCCAGCGGATCTTCAAGCGCTGGGCCGGCATCAGCCCGAAGCGCTTTCTCCAGTACGTCACGCTGGCGAACGCCAAGCGCTCGCTCGCCGCGGATGCGAGCGTGCTGGATGCGGCGCTCGATGCCGGTCTGTCCGGCCCATCCCGGCTGCACGACCTGTTCGTCGCCTGCGATGCGATCACGCCCGGCGAGTTCAAGGCGCTAGGCGAACAGCTTGTGATCCGCTGGGGCTTGCATGACGCGCCGCTCGGCCGGGTGCTGATCGGCACGACCGAACGCGGGCTCTGCTGGCTCGCCTTCGTCGAGGACGACGACGCGACGGTGATCGCCGAGTTCGAGCGCGAATGGCGCGGCGCGCGTCTAATCCGGGACGACTCCGGTACCGCCGCGCTCGCGGCGCGCG
The DNA here is from genome assembly GCA_036265855.1 of Geminicoccaceae bacterium. GTDB lineage: Bacteria > Pseudomonadota > Alphaproteobacteria > Geminicoccales > Geminicoccaceae > DATAOG01. The sequence continues at coordinate 2,842 of DATAOG010000460.1, forward strand.
CATTCGAGCTCGGAGCACCTTCGGCCGAGCCGCTGCCGCTGCTCGTGCGCGGCACCAACTTCCAGATCAAGGTCTGGGAGGCGCTGCTGAGGATCCCGTTCGGCCGGCTGGTCAGCTACCAGACGATCGCGCGCGCGATCGGCGAGCCGAAGGCGGTCCGGGCGGTCGGCCGCGCGGTCGGCGCCAACAACATCTCCTGGCTGATCCCCTGCCACCGGGTGATCCTGGCGACCGGGATCATCCACAACTACCGCTGGGGCGTGCGCCAGAAGCGGATCCTGACCGCCTTCGAGGCCGCCGTCGCCCACCCCGGCGCGTGAGCGGCGGCCCGAGCAAACGTGCTCAACCGGTGCTGCCTTCCGGCGGCTGGTGGGGATGGGCCAGCGCGGTCTCCAGATAGAGGTCGGTC
>DATAOG010000461.1:0-2557 GCA_036265855.1 Geminicoccaceae bacterium
GGCTCAACGTGGATCAATCGGGGCCCCGGATTGATCCAGCTGGAGGCTTGGGCTCGGCGGGAAAAGAGGCCGAGGGCGCCGGGCCCTTTTCCAAGACCGGGAAAACGTGTAGGTCACGGGGCGGGTTGCGGCCGGCCGGCGCGCGACCCACGTTTGGGGCGGTGCCGCACTTTTCCAAGGGATCTGATGAACGAGGCCTCAGCACGCAGGGAGCCGGTCGGGGACGCGCCGATCCGGACCGACCCCATTCGGACCGACATGGTGATCGTCGGCGCCGGGCCGGTCGGGCTGTTCGCGGTGTTCGAGGCCGGGCTCCTGAACATGCAGTGCCAGCTGGTCGACAACCTCGATCGGATCGGCGGCCAGTGCATCGAGCTCTATCCGGACAAGCCGATCTACGACATCCCGGCCGTGCCGCGCTGCACCGGCGAGCAGCTGGTGACGCTGCTGCTCGAGCAGATCCGGCCGTTCGAGCCCGGCTTCCATCTGCGCCAGCGGGTCGAGCGGCTGGAACGCGGGGAAAACGGCCGCTGGCGCGTTTCGACCAGCGAGGGCGTGGTGCTCGAGGCGCCGGTCGTCGTGATCGCGGCCGGGGCCGGCAGCTTCGAGCCGCGGCGCCTGCCGCTCGCCGGTGCGGCCGAGCGCGAGGGCCGCTCGCTCTTCTATGCCGTGCGCCGGATGGAGGACTTCCGCGGCAAGGACCTTCTGGTCGCGGGCGGCGGCGATTCGGCGCTGGACTGGACCTTGAACCTGCAGCCGCTCGCCAGAAGCCTGGCGCTCGTGCACCGGCGCAAGGACTTCCGGGCGGCCCCGGATTCGGTCGCGCGCATGGAGGAGCTGGTCGCAACTGGAAAAATCGATCTGCACATCGGCCAGATCGCGGGCCTGCACGGGCCGGGCGACCGGCTGGACGGGGTCACGGTCAGGAGCCCGGACGGCGAGACGCTGGTGCCCTGCGACACGCTGCTCGCGTTCTTCGGCCTCAAGATGGAGCTGGGCCCGCTCGCCGACTGGGGCCTCGAGCTCGAGGACGATCTGATCAAGGTCGACGTCGCGACCTTCGAGACCGGTCTTCCGGGCGTGTTCGCGATCGGCGACATCGTCACTTACCCTGGCAAGCTCAAGCTCATCCTCTCGGGCTTCCACGAGTCGGCGCTGATGTGCCAGAAGGCCTTCCATTATTGCTTCCCGGAGAAGAAGCTGATCTTCCGCTACACGACCTCGAGCACCGATCTGCAGAAGAAGCTGGGCGTCGCCTGATGTTGTCTCCCACCCGCCAAGCGGCGCCGATCAGGGCCTGCCCGCGCAGGCACCGGAGGGCCGATCTGCAGAAAGCAGCTGAGCGCCGCCTCACGTCATCTCGCACCGGGCAAGCGGCGACGATCGGGGCCTTTCCGGGCCGGCACCGGGGGGCGGCCTGATGGCGGGTCTGATCGTGATCGACCGCGAGGGCGAGGAGCACCTGATCGAGGGCACCCCCGGCTGGTCGGTGATGGAGATCATCCGCGAGCACGATCTGCCGATCGAGGCGGCCTGCGGCGGCTGCTGCGCCTGCGCCACCTGTCACGTGTACGTCGACCCGGCCTGGCTGGACCAGCTGGCGCCGGCCTCCGACGAGGAGGACCGGATGCTGGATGAGGCCTACCAGGTGCAGGAGAACTCACGCCTGTCCTGCCAGATCCCGTTCACGGCCGAGCTCGACGGGCTGAAGGTCACGCTGGCCCCGGAGTTCTGAGCGCCCTGGCCCGGCCGGAGCCGATCCGGCCACTTGAACGCGATGCCCGGCAGCGGAAGCGAGCCCGGGTCCGCGCGAGTGCGCATGGTCGGCGACACGCCCCAGGCCTCAGGACCGGTCGAAGGCGCTCATGAAGCCAAGCAGGGTCGGGGCGACCTTTCCGGCCATCAGCGGGCCCGTGAACAGGTCGTAGTGGGCAGCGCCCTCGAGCGTCAGGCGGGCGCGACGGTCCCCCGCGAGCGCCGGCGTCAGCGCGTGCGCGGCGTGGGTCTGGCCGGGGCCGACCAGGGCATCCGTGTCCGCCTCGATGGTCAGGAGCGCGGTCTCGCCGATCGCCCTGGGATGCAGCCGCCGCCCGTCGAGCTCAAGCCCGCCATCGAACAGGACCGGCGCGTGGAACACGTCGCGCAGCATCTGGAGCACGAGCTCGGCCGGGACGTCGATCAGCGCGTGCAGGTCCTCGAGGCTGCGCAAAAAGCCGAAGCCGCCGCCCTCGGCGAGCTCGAGGCCCGCCAGCTCGAGAAACGCGCCGAGCTGGGCGCGCAGGTAGGGCTCGGGGTGGGCGAGCGCGAACAGCAGCAGATGGTGCAGGCTCGGCAGCACGCGCCGGCCGACGCCGGGGTGGCCGGAATCGACGGTGCGGAACCAGGCGGACTCGAGCGCCGCCGGCGGGGTCGAGAGCAGCAGGTGATTGGCGGTGGTCGGATTGCGGCGCGGATCGATCGGGCCGCCGAGCAGGCTGAGGGTGGCGGGCGCCCGATCGGCCTTCCGGCGGCGGCGGTCCGGGGGCCGGGCCGGGTCTGCGCCGGCCTCGGCCTGTGC
>DATAOG010000462.1:0-1745 GCA_036265855.1 Geminicoccaceae bacterium
ATGGCCGACCATGGCCTCAAGCGGGGCGAGGACGGGCTCGAGGTCTACGTGATGTGCGAGATCCCGAACAACGTGATCCTGATCGATGAGTTCTCGCAGCGCTTCGACGGCTTCTCGATCGGCTCCAACGATCTCACCCAGCTGACGCTCGGGGTCGACCGGGACAGCGAGATGGTCGCCTTCGACTTCGACGAGCGCGATCCGGGCGTGCTCGCGTTGCTGCGGCAGGCGGTCGAGGGTGCCAAGCGCAACGGCCGGCATTCCGGGATCTGCGGCCAGGCGCCCTCGGACTATCTCGAGATCGCGAAATACCTGGTCCAGCTCAACATCGACTCCATGAGCCTGACGCCGGACAGCGTGCTCAAGACCATGCGCGCCGTGGTCGCCCTGGAAAAGCAGCTCGGCCGCGAGGTCCGCACGACCGAGGCCGCCGAGTAGACCGCAACCGGACCGCGGGAGGCGCCGCGGGGCGCGGCACGCGGAGCGAGGCCCAGAGTGACGCTTCCCGGGTCCTCCTGTCCGCCCGCCCGCAGGCCGACCGATGGCTCCGGAGCCCATCACGGCTCTACGTAAAGCCGCGGAGCGGGTCGAGCAAGCGTCGGGGCGATCGGCGAGCCGACGCGGCGGAGCGCTTCAGGCCACCCACTCCGAGACCGGAGCGCGCGCCTCCTCCAGCGGCTGGGTGACCACCTCGACCAGAGCCGGGCCGTCGACCGCGAGCGCCTTCGCGAGAGCGGGATTCAGATCCGCCGGCGCCTCGACCCGCCAGCTCCGGATGCCGTACGCCTCCGCGATCCGGGCGTGCTGGCCCGGAGAGAAGTCGACCGCGAAGTAGCGCCCCTCGAAGCCGCTCCGCTGGCCGGCCTTGATCCAGCCGAAGCTCGCGTTCGCGATCACTACCATCGTGACCGACAGGCCGAGCCTCCCGACCGTCTCGAGCTCGCCCGAGGCGAAGCCGAAGCTGCCATCGCCCATGATCGCGACGCAGGGCGCCTCCGGGCGGCCGATCTTGGCGCCGACCGCGGCCGGCAACGCATAGCCCAGCGCGCCGTGCGCCCGGTTGCTGATGAACTGGCGCCCGGCCGCGCGCTGCTGATAGTAGGCCGAGAAGTAGGGACAGGGCGTGCCGGCGTCGGCGACGATCACCGCCTCAGCCGGCAACAGCGCCTGCAGCGTCGCGACGATCCGCTCCGGCCGGATCGGCACTTGATCGGAGCGCGCGAGCTCCTCGAACGCCCCGAACTTCTCGGACCGGGCGCGCGCGACCGCCGCGCGACTGAGGCCTCCGGACCGCGCCGGCGGCCCGCCGACCAGGCGCGCGACCTCGTCCTTCAGCGCCGCGAGCGCGAGACGGGCGTCGCCGACCACGGCGACCTCGGTCGGGTAGTTGGCGCCGATCACCGCCGGGTCGACGTCGATGTGCACGACCCTGACCTTTCCTGGCGCCGGATGGCGCCAGCGCTCGGTCGTGACCGAGCCGGCCCGGCAGCCGACGAACGCGACGAGATCCGCCCGGTCGACCAGCGCCCGGGTCTCTGGCGTGCCGCCGTTGCTGCCGACCACGCCTGCCGCCAGCGGGTGGTCCTCGAAGATGCAGCCCTGGCCGCTGATCGTGGTCGCGACCGGCATCTCCAGGAGCTCGGCCAGCACCTGCAGCTCGGCCTCGGCACCGGCGATGACCGGCCCGCCGCCGCAGACGAAGATCGGGTTTGCCGCGGAAAGGATCGCTTCGGCCGCGGCCGCGA
>DATAOG010000463.1:0-2645 GCA_036265855.1 Geminicoccaceae bacterium
AGCCTCGGCGCGACCGGGGCTGATGTCGCAGGGTCGGCGTTGTTTGCACCAGCTGCAGCCTGCGCCGCGCCCGAGCCGATGGCAAGGTTTGAGCCGGCTGACGGCTGGACCTTCACCGGGGCCGCGCCGCTATTTCCCGGAGTCTGGAGCGCCAACCCCGGCTGCGAGCGCAAGGGCGGCACAGGCTCGGCACTCGCTGCAGGACAGCACCCAGCCGTCGAGCAGGACCGTGTCGCCGCGCTCGAAGTCGTTGCGCACGCGGGCAAGCAAGGCTCGCCGTGCAGCCGCCGCGTCTTCGGTGCTGGCCCGGGACAGAGCTTCGGCGAGACGATGCGGCAGGGGGTCGCCCGGATAGCAGCTGAGGTAGCGCCGGCCGATCGCGATGGCGCTCTGCCGCTGCCTGAAGGCGAGCGCCAGTCCGGCCTCCGGTCCGGGTTGCGGAACCGGCGGCCGCCCGGCCCGGACGGTCCCGCCGCGGAATCCTGCGACCCCCGCGGCCGCTGCAATCGTCAGAAAAGCGCGTCGCCCAAGCCCGCCGAACGGGTTCACCCGCAGTCTCCTTCTCGCGCTCGCCAGGGAGCGCACCTCAAGGCAGCGGCGGTCGCCGCCTGCTTTCTATACAAGATGGCACCTTCCGATCGATCTTCTTTATTCCCTGCCGGCATCCGCGTGCTCAAGCCCATTGTGGTGGTGTCGAGATCGACGTCGCACTCGAGGACGAGCTGGCCCACCTGACGACCGCGGGATGCTCAGAGCCGCTTCTCCATGAACAGGCAAAGCGGGTCCGGCCGGTAGGCGCCGAACGGGCCGCGCTCGGCATAGCCGAGCGCCCGGTAGAGAGACAGCGCCTCGGGCTGCTTCACGCCGGTCTCCAGCTGCAGCAGGCTGACGCCTTCTTCGGCCGCAAGCCACTCCAGTTGCGCCATCAGCGCCCGGCCGATGCCGCGGCCGCGTGCGGCCGGCTGCACGAACAGCCGCTTGATCTCGGCCTGGCCGGGCTCGCCGAGCGCCAAGCCGACGCAGCCGACCGCGACGCCATCCAGCCTCGCGATCAGCAGCCGGACGTTGGGCGCGGCCAGGGCCTCGAGGGCGATCGCGTGGCGGCTTGCCGGCGGATAGAGCGCGGCCAGATAGTCGTCCGACTGCCGGATCAGCCGGGCGATCTCGGTCTGGCGCGGGGATTCGACCTCGATCGCGAGCATGGCCTCGACCCGGGCGGCGGTCAGTCGGGGACCTCGGCAAGCTCCGGCCGTCGTTGCCGGCCGGCGTGGCGCACCTCGAAGAAGACGCTGAGCGCCAGCATCAACGCCGCCAGCTGTTGCTCGATCCGGTCAGCGGGGCAGCTCGCGCGCGGTCGAGCGGATCAGGTCCCAGGCGCGCCGGACGTGCTCGCGGGTGGTGCAGCGCTGCCCGACCGTGAAGCGGATCACGTACCGACCGCGCAGCCGGTTCTGGGTCAGATAGAGCCGGCCGCCATCGTTCAGCGCCTGCAGCAGGCGCTCATTCAGACGGTCGAGCTGCTCCGGCTCCTCCACCTCGGGTGGCCGGTAGCGGAACGAGAGGAGCGCCAGACTCTGCGGCGAGGTCAGCTCGAAATCCGGCTCGGCGGCGATCGCCTGCGCGAGCTCGCCGGTCCAGGCGATGTGATCGCGGAGCATAGCCTGGAGCCGCCGGACGCCGTAGCTCCGGATCACGAACCAGAGCTTGAGCGCCCGGAACCGGCGCCCGAGCGGCACGCCCCAGTCGCGGTAATCGATCACGGCGCCGCCTTCCCGCGACATCAGATAGGCGGGCACGACCGACAACGTGCGGATCAGCGCCGCGGGGTCGCGCACGAAGTGCGCCGAGCAGTCGAAGTTCGTGAGCAGCCACTTGTGCGGGTTGAAGACGAAGCTGTCCGCGGCCTCGACGCCTTCGATCATCCGCCGCTGCTCCTCGAGCAGGAGCGCGCTTCCGGCCCAGGCGGCATCGACGTGCAGGTAGAGCCCATGGCGGCGGCAGACGGCGCCGATCGGCCCGAGCGGATCGATCGCGCCGACGCCGGTCGTGCCCAGGGTCGCGATCACCCCCGCAGGGCGCCTTCCGTCGGCGCGGTCGGCCCGTACTGCGGCTTCGAGCGCGTCGGCGCGCATCGCGAAAGCCGCATCGGTCGCGATCAGGCGGAGGCTCTGGCGCCCGAGGCCCGCGATCCGGATCGCCTTCTCGATCGAGGAATGGGCCTGCTCGGAGGTGTAGAAGCAGAGCTCTGGCCCGCGCGCGAGGCCCTGCTCGTTCGTCTGCCAGTCGCTCGCCCGCTCGCGCGCGACCAGGACGGCGCAGAGCGTGGCGCTGGACGCGCTGTCCTGGATCACGCCGGCAAAGCCCTCCGGCAGGCCGATCATCTGGCGGAGCCAGTCCAGGACGACGGTCTCGAGCTCGGTCGCCGCGGGCGAGGTCTGCCAGAGCATGCATTGGGCCGCGAGCGTCGCGGTCAGCATCTCGGCCAGCACCGAGGGCGGGCTCGAGTTGGCCGGGAAGTAGGCGAAGAAGTTCGGATGCTGCCAGTGGGTCATCCCGGGCAGCACGATGCGCTCGAAGTCTGCGAAGATGCGCTCGAGCGGCTCGCCTTCGGCCGGCGGCGCCGACGGCAGCTGCGCCGCGATCTC
>DATAOG010000464.1:0-14441 GCA_036265855.1 Geminicoccaceae bacterium
CGTCGCCTTCCTCGAGTTCGAGCAGGCGCCGCTTCCACCCATCGGAGATCGGGCTCTCACGGGTCAGAAGCGGGCGGGTGCCGAACTGGAACCCCACGGGTCCGAGCTCGCTGTTGTCGAGCCAGTCCTGCCATTCGCGTAGATGCCAGACGCCGCCCGCCATGATGATCGCGGTCGTGTCAAGCCCGACGTCGCGCATCGTGTCGCGCAGCTGCCGCACCCTCGCATAGGGCGGTTCCGGTGCTGCCGGGTCCTCGGAGTTGGACAGGCCGTTGTGACCTCCTGCCCGCCAGGGATCTTCGTAGACGACGCCGCCCAGCCACTCCGATACGCGGTGATAGGCTCGTTTCCAGAGTGCCCGGAACGCGCGGGCGGAGGATACGATGGGGTAATAGTACACGTTGTACCTGGCCGCGATCTCGGCCAGCCGGTAGGGCATGCCGGCACCACAGGTGATGCCGTGGACCAAGCCTCGCGCACCTTCGAGAACGCCATGCAGCACGCGCTCGCAGGCAGCCATCTCCCAGAGCACGTTCATGTGCAGCCGGCCCTCGCCGCCGCGCACGTCGTGAGCGATCCGGGCCTGGCTGATGGCCGCCCGGATCGAATAGCTGATCAGTTCCTCGTGGCGCTCGAGCCGGGTCCGGCCCCGATAGACCAGCGGCACCAGCCGGCCGCGCTCGTCGAAGTAATCGCCATTGACGCCGGAAAACGTGCCAATGCCGCCGGTCGCCGCCCAGGCGCCGCTGCTCAGCCCGTTCGAGATCGAGATCCCCTTGCCGCCTTCGACCAGAGGTCTGACCTCGCGACCGGATAGGACCAGGGACTTCAGGGCGATCACACACCTCTCCCGCCGACGCGCTGCCCGGCCCGCCGGTTGTCAAACCTCGCCGCACGCGATCGCCCCCGATCGGAGCAGAATCTCGAGCGCCAAACTTCGGACATGTATGCGGCGACCTCTTCCAGCACAAGGTGCCGCATCGATTTCGTGATCGCGGGGCACCCAGGCTCTTCGAGCCGAGGCGCCCCGGATCCGGCCAGCGGTTGATCAGCCGGCGCGGCGATGCCGCCTTGGGCCGCGATCCCGGCGCTGCCGCTCGCCCTGGGACTCGGCCTCGCCGATCGGACGTGGCGGACGCGGCGGGCGCGGCTCAACCGGCGTTTGCTCGCCGGTCTCCTGGTCGATCCCGCGCATCGAGAGCTTGACCTGGCCCCGGTCGTCGATACTCAGCACCTTGACTTTGACAATGTCGCCCTCGTTGACCACATCGGTCACCTTGCCAACCCGCTCGTTCTTGAGCTCGGAGATGTGGCAGAGCCCATCCTGGGAACCCAGGAAATTGACGAAAGCGCCGAAGTCGACCACCCGCACGACCTTGCCGGTGTAGACCACCCCGACCTCCGGCTCGCTAGTCAGGCCCCGGATCCAGTCGATCGCCTGCTGGCTCGCGCTCGCGTCGGCAGACGCAATCTTGACCGTGCCGTCGTCCTCGATGTCGATCTTGGTCTTGGTGGTTTCGCAGATCTCGCGGATCATTTTGCCACCCGGGCCGATCACCGCGCCGATCTTGTCCTGTGGGATGTGGATGACGCTGATCCGCGGCACGGTCTCGCGCATCTCTTCGCGCGCCCCGGTGATCCCTTTGGCCATTTCATCGAGGATATGCAGCCGACCGGCGCGGGCCTGGGTCAGCGCCGTCTGCATGATCTCGCGGGTGATGCCGGCAATCTTGATGTCCATCTGCAGCGAGGTCACGCCACGCTCGGTGCCCGCGACCTTGAAGTCCATGTCGCCGAGATGGTCCTCGTCGCCCAGGATGTCCGACAGGACCGAGAAGCGCCCGGCTTCCTTGATGAGACCCATCGCGATCCCGGCAATCGGGCGCGCGATCGGGACGCCCGCATCCATCAGCGCGAGCGAGCTGCCGCAGACGGTTGCCATCGAACTCGAGCCGTTGGATTCGGTGATCTCTGAGACCAGCCGGATCGTGTACGGGAAGCTTTCCCGAGACGGCAGCAGCGGGTGGACCGCCCGCCAGGCAAGCTTGCCGTGGCCGATCTCGCGCCGGCCCGGCGAGCGCATCATGCTCGCCTCGCCGACCGAATAGGGCGGGAAATTGTAGTGCAGCAGGAAATGCTCGCGGTAATCGCCCTCGAGAGCATCGATCACCTGCTCGTCCTGGCCGGTGCCGAGCGTGGCGACAACCAGGGCCTGAGTCTCGCCGCGCGTGAAGAGCGCGCTGCCGTGGACCCGGGGCAATACGCTGACCTCGGCCTGGATCGGGCGAACGCTCGCCGTGTCGCGGCCATCGATCCGGCGGCCGGTATCGAGGATCGCGGTCCGCACGATCGCCTTCTCAAGCTTCTTGAACTGGCCGAGTACGGCCGGCGCGAGCGCACCGTCCTCACCGCCCAGCATCTCGGTCGCGTTGGCCTTGACGGCCTCGATCTGCTCGTGACGGGCCTGTTTGGACGGCTCCGCATAGGCGGCCCGGAGCGGCGCTTCGAATTCGGCCCGCAGTTTCGAAAACAGCTCGCCGTGGTCTTCGAGCTGGAGCTCCCACGGCTCCTTGGCGCAGGTCTCGGCAAGGGCGATGATCAGGTCGATCACGGGCTGGAACTGCGCCTGGCCGAACAGCACCGCCTCGAGCATGGTCTCCTCGGCGAGCTCCTTGGCCTCGGACTCGACCATCATGACCGCATCTCGGGTTCCGGCGACCACGAGGTCGAGCTCGCTGTCCGACAGCTCCTTGAGCGTCGGATTGAGCAGGAACTCGCCGCTCCGATAGCCGACCCGGGCGCCGGCGATCGGGCCGAGGAAGGGGATTCCGGACAGCGTGAGCGCGGCGCTTGCCCCGATCATCGCGACGATGTCGGGATCGTTCTCCTGATCGTGCGCCAGCACCGTGCAGATGATCTGGGTCTCATTCCGGAAGCCGTCCGGGAACAGCGGCCGGATCGGCCGGTCGATCAGCCGCGATGTGAGCGTCTCCTTCTCGGCCGGCCGACCCTCGCGCTTGAAGAAGCCGCCCGGGATCTTGCCGGCGGCGAAGGTCTTCTCCTGGTAGTTGACGGTCAACGGGAAAAAGTCCTGCCCTGGTTTGACCTGGCGCACCGCGACCGCAGTGCAGAGCACCGTGGTCTCACCGTAGCTGGCGAGCACCGCACCATCTGCTTGACGGGCCATTCGGCCGGTCTCCAGAACGAGCGGACGACCGCCCCAGTTGATTTCTTTTCGGTGGATTTCGAACATTATCTCTGTGCCTTTCCACAGCCTAGGCCGGCCGCCGACAGACGGCCGACCTGTCCGGATTGACGCCGGACCCGCGTGAACGGCGGCCGGCCGGGTCGCTGAACGCGCCGCCGGGGCCGCCGCGAGAACGCTTCGTGAACGCTATCTGCGTAAGCCCAGCCGCTCAATCAAGGCCTGGTAGCGGCTCTGCTCCTTGCGGCGCACATAGTCGAGCAGCCGCCGGCGCTGACCGACCATCATCAACAGCCCGCGCCGGGAAGCGAAGTCCTTCTTGTGGACCTTGAGATGCTCGGTCAGGTTCGTGATCCGTTCCGTCAGCACCGCCACCTGCACCTCGGGCGAGCCGGTATCGCCGGTCTTGGTGGCGTACTGGCCGATCAGATCCTGCTTGCGCTCCTGTGTGATTGACATCGTGGGTCTGTCTGCCTCGTGGTTCGTCGGTTCGTGGTTTAAAGGTTGAAGACGCGGACCGGGCTGAGCTCGCCGCCCTGCAGGCGGGCAAGCGCTACGACCTGACCCGCAGCCATCGCGCGCACGGTAGCGTCGGGCCGGGCATCGCCAACCATCAGGCCGGGCGCGACCCGGATCGTCTGGCCGGCGCAAAGCCGGTGCGCCTGCGGCGCCGTCAGTGCCAGCCGCGGCAGATCTCCCAAAGCTGCGCTTACCGGCCACAGCGCCTCCGGCAGGGCCTCCTTGACCACCAGGCGCTCGAGAGCCTCGAGCGTGGTCGCCGTCTCGGCGCTGAAGGGCCCGACCTGGAGCCGACGCAAGGCGACCACGTGCCCCAGACAGCCGAGCTGCGCACCGAGGTCCCGGATCAGCGCCCGGACATAGGTGCCGCGGCCACACACCAGATCGAAGACGGCATGATCAGGATCGGGTCGCTCGAGCAGGACCAGGCGCTCGATCTCGACCGTTCGCGGGGCCAGCTCGACCGGCTCGCCGCGGCGCGCCAGATCGTAGGCCCGCTTGCCCGCGACCTTGATGGCGGCGTAACGGGGCGGCACCTGCTCGAGCGTGCCGACGAAGCCGGGCAGCTCCGCCTCGATCGCCGCCGCCGATGGCCTCTCGGTGCTGGTCGCCAGGACCTCGCCTTCGGCATCATCGGTGCTACGCGCCTCGCCCCAGCGGGCCGTGAAACGATAGCACTTCCGGCCGGCCATCACGTAGGCGACGGTCTTGGTCGCCTCGCCGAGCGCGATCGGCAGAACCCCGGTGGCGAGCGGGTCGAGGGTGCCGCCGTGCCCGACCTTGAGAGCCTGCGTCAGGCGCCGGACCCGGGCGACCGCCTCGGTCGAGGTCATGCCGGCCGGCTTGTCGAGACAGAGCCAGCCGTGCACCGGCCGCCCACAGCGCCTAGCCCGGGCCATCTTCTTCTTCCGGCGTGCGGGCCAGCGCCTGGCGCTCTTCGGCCAGCAAGGCTTCGATCCGAGCCGCCTCGCGAAACGTGGCGTCGGGTCGGAAACTGAGCTCGGGGGCGTATTTGAGGTGCAGGCGCCTTGCCACCTCGCCGCGCAGGCGCGGCCCCGCACGCGCCAGCGCCTCGCTCAGCTCCGCGCGCAGCTCGCCGCCGAGCTCGGTCACGAACACCACCGCATGGCGCAGATCGGGCGTTACCCGAACCTCGGAGACCGTCAGATGAGCCTCGACGATCAGCGGATCGTGGATCTCGCCGCGGAGCAGAAGCTCGGCCAGCACGTGCCGCATGCCCTCTCCCACGCGCAGCTGGCGCTGGCTCTGTCCAGCCCCGGCCGGGTCGCGGCGCCGGGCCATCATGATCCTCCCTCGATCGGCGGGCCGGTTCCCCCACCGGCCGGTCGTGGGCGACCTCGCCCGCTCAGAGCGTACGGGCGACCTGCTCAATCTCGTACGCCTCGATCACGTCGCCCTCGCGCAGATCATTGTAGCCCTCGATGCCGATGCCGCACTCGAAGCCCTCGCGCACCTCGCGGACGTCATCCTTGAAGCGTTTGAGCGAGCCGAGCGCGCCGTCGTGGATCACGATGTCATCGCGCAGCAGGCGCACCCGCGCGCCGCGGCGGATCACGCCGTCGAGCACCCGGCAGCCGGCGATCTTGCCGACCTTAGAGATCGTGAACACCTCGCGGATCTCGGCATGGCCGAGCGTGGTCTCGCGCGCGGTCGGCGTCAGCATGCCGGACAACGCCGCCTTGGCCTCGTCCAGGAGTTCGTAGATGATCGAATGGTAGCGGATATCGACCCCGTCGCGCTTGGCCAGCTCGCGCGCCTGGGCATTGGCCCGCACGTTGAAGCCGAGCACCCAGGCCTTCGAGGCGAGCGCGAGCGTGATGTCGGATTCGGTGATCGCGCCGACACCGGCATGCAGCACCCGAACAGAGACCTCGTCGGTGCTGAGCTTCTGCAGCCCGGCGACGATCGCCTCCATCGAGCCGTGCACGTCGGACTTGATCACGACCGGCAATTCCTTCGCCTCGCCGCTCGCGAGCTGGCTGAACATCTCCTCGACCGTGCTGCGCGGCGTCGTCGCGCTGGTCTGAGCGCGCCGCTTGCGCTGCCGGTACTCGGTGATCTCGCGCGCGCGCCGCTCGTTCTCGACCACGACCAGCGGATCGCCGGCCTCGGGCACGCCGTCCAGCCCGAGGATCTCGACCGGGACCGACGGCCCCGCGTCGTCGATGTTCTGGCCGCGGTCGTTGACGAGCGCCCGGACCCGGCCCCACTGGCCGCCGCAGACGATGATGTCGCCGACCTTGAGCGTGCCGCGCTCGATCAGGACCGTCGCCACCACGCCGCGCCCGCGGTCGAGCTTGGCCTCGATCACGGTACCCTGCGCCGGCCGCTCGGGATTGGCGCGGAGCTCGAGAATCTCGGCCTGCAGCTGGATCGCCTCGATCAGCCTGTCGAGATTGGTCCTCTTCACCGCGCTGACCGGGACGCTCAGCACGTCACCGCCATATTCCTCGGTCACCAGCTCGTGGTTGAGCAGCTCCTGCTTGACCCGGTCCGGATTGGCATCCGGCCGGTCGATCTTGTTGATCGCGACCACGATCGGCACGCCCGCGGCGCGCGCGTGCGCGATCGCCTCGACGGTCTGCGGCATCACGCCGTCGTCGGCCGCGACCACTAGGACCACGATGTCGGTGACCTTGGCGCCGCGCGAGCGCATCTCAGTGAACGCCGCGTGCCCCGGGGTGTCGATGAAGGTCACCGGCTGACCCGTGCCGAGATCGACCTGGTAGGCGCCGATGTGCTGCGTGATCCCGCCCGCCTCGCGCGCCGCCACATCCGAATCGCGAAGCGCGTCGAGCAGCGAGGTCTTGCCGTGGTCAACGTGGCCCATCACCGTGACCACGGGCGCTCGCGGATGCAGGTCCTCGGGACGGTCCTCGATGCCCTCAAGGCCGATCTCGACATCGGCCTCGCTGACCCGTTTGGGCTGATGACCGAACTCGCCGACCAACAACTCCGCGGTGTCGGCATCGAGCGCCTGGTTGATGGTGGCCATGACGCCCATCTTCATCAGTTGCTTGACTACGTCGGCGCCGCGCACGGCCATTCGGTTGGCGAGCTCGCCGACCGTGATCGTATCAGGCAGCACCACCTCGCGTACGATCGGGCCGGCGTCCTGGAGCTGCAGCTGGCGCCGCTCGCGCTCGCGGTGGCGGCGCAGCGCCGCAAGCGATGGCCCGCGGCGCTCGACCACCTCGCTGTCGCTGTCCAGCACGAGCCGCCCGCGTGCCGACTCGCGCCGGATCGCCGCGCGCTTGGCCTCGCCCTTGTCGGTCCGATCCTCGCCCTTGGTCGGCTTCGGCTTGCCTTTGGCCGCCGGCCGCGCCGGCTCGCCGGGCCTGGGAGTCGGCCGGACCGCTGGCGTCGGTTCGGAGGGGATTCCCGTGCCGGCCTCGGGCGGCGCAGCCGAAACGCCGGTCTCGCCCTCGCGGCGGTGCCGCTCCTGATCCTCCTTGGCGAGCAGCCGCGCGGCCGCCTCCTCGGCCTTGCGCCGCGCCTCCTCCTCGGCCTTTTTGCGGGCCTCCTCCTCGGCCTGACGCCTGACCGCGGCCTCCTCCTCGGACCGTCGGCGGGCCTGCTCGGCCGCCAGGCGTCTCGAGTTCTCCTCCGCCCGTTGCCGCGCTTCCTCCTCGGCTTTCCTGGAGTCGACGAGCGCGCGCACCCGCGCCGACTTCTCCTCCTCGGTCAGCGGCTTCAAGACCACCGGCCGGCGGGTCGGGCTCCGCCCCGCGTCGGCCACCGGGCGGGGCACCGCCGGGGACTCCGGCGGCCGTCCGGCAACCCCGCCGGCCGCACCTGCGGCCGGGCGGGCGACGCTCACCGGCTTGAGGTTGCGCTTGCGCTTGACCTCGACCGCGACCGCCTTGCTGCGGCCGTGCGAGAAGCTCTGTCGGACCACGCCGGTGTCCACAGTCTTCTTCAGCTCGAGCCGGCCGCCCGGCCGGGACAGCGCGATCCGCGCCGTGGTATCCTGTTCTTTGGTATCGGTCATCGTGGTCCGGTCGTATCCCTCGACTCGATCGAATCCAACGGACCCAGAGCCCCCGGCGGAACGATCACATCCGGCCGGAAACCCGCGAGCCGCTCGACGTCCTGCAACAGCCGCTGCGCCAGACCGCCCGGCGCGACGGCGACATGCACCACACTTTCGCGGCCCAGCGCCGCGCCCAGCTCGGCACTCGCAAAGGCCACGACCAGCGGCAGCTCCGGCGCCAGCCGGCGCAGCTTGCGGCGACCGTCGGCCGCGCCGTCCCGCGCCGCGACCAGCACCGCCGCCGCTCCGCAGCGGAGCCACGGGCGTACCTGGTCAAACCCCAGAGCAACTTGGCCCGCACGCCGCGCTAGCCCTAAGGTGGCGAGCGCGCGCCGCGCCAACAAGCTTTCGACCTGCTCGACGAGATCCGGCGCCACCCGCGCCGGCGCCCGAGCTGTCCGCGCGAAAAGGTTCCCGGCGACCGCCTTATTTAGCACGTTCCGGTCCGCGCTCAACCACATACCGCGGCCCGGCAGACGAGCGTCCACGTCCGGCTGAACCCTGCCCTCGGGATCGAGCACGAACCGGAGAAGCTGACCGGGTGGCCGGCAGTCCCTGGTCACGAGGCAGCGGCGCAGCGACTCTCGTCCCCGCCCGGCCATGCCGCGGTCCACTCTCAGCCATGGTGCTCGACATCGCCCGGGACCGCCGTCCTGCCCGGATCGGCCGCCGGATCGGGCTCGGCCTCTGTCGTCTCCGGCCCGCCGACAGCGGCGTCCTCGCCGTCGCCGAACCAGTGGGCCCGCGCGGCCATGATCAGCTCGCCGGCCTCGGCCTCGCTCAACCCGGCGTCCGGCAGCAGCTCCACCAGCTCATCGGCCGCAAGGTCGGCCAAGTCATCCAGCGACTTGATGCCCCGGCGGCCAAGCTCGACGATCGCTTCCAGGCTGAGCCTGTCGAACCCGAGCAGATCTTCGGCCAGCCCGAGCTCTGCCGCCTCCTGACGAAGGCTCGCCTCCTGCTCGGCCAGGTAGGTCTGCGCGCGCTCGCGCAGGGCCTCGGCGATGCTCTCGTCGAAGCCCTGGATCGAAGCCAGCTCGTCCAAATCGACATAGACCAGCTCCTCGACCTTGGTGAAGCCTTCGGTGGCCAGCAGCTGCGCGATCACCTCCTCGACATTCAGCGCCTCGACGAAGTACTCGGTCAGCGCCTTGAACTCGCGGGTGCGCCGCTCGGCGTCCTCGCTCTCGGTGACGATGTCGATGTCCCAGCCGGTCAGCTGCGAGGCCAGACGCACGTTCTGCCCGCGCCGCCCGATCGCGAGCGACAGCTGGGCGTCCGGCACGATCACCTCGATCCGGCGGCTGTCCTCGTCGAGCACGACCTTGCTGACTTCGGCGGGGGCAAGCGCGTTAACCACGAAGGTCGCGGGATCAGACGACCACGGGATGATGTCGATCTTCTCACCGGACAGCTCGTTGACGACGGCCTGGACGCGCGAGCCGCGCATGCCAACGCAGGCGCCGACCGGGTCGATGCTGCTGTCCTTGGAAACCACCGCGATCTTGGCGCGCGAGCCCGGGTCCCGGGCGACCGCCTTGATCTCGATGATGCCGTCATAGATTTCCGGCACCTCCTGGGCGAACAGCTTGGCCATGAACTGGGGATGGGTGCGGGACAGGAAGATCTGCGGCCCCCGCGCCTCGGGGCGTACGTCGTAAACGTAGGCGCGCACCCGGTCCTTGTTGCGAAAGGTCTCGCGCGGCTGCATCTCGTCGCGGCGCAGGATCGCCTCGGCGCGGCCGAGATCGACCAACACGTTGCCGTACTCGGTCCGTTTGACCTCGCCGACCACGATCTCGCCGATCCGGTCCTTGTACTCGGTGTACTGGCGCTCGCGCTCGGCCTCGCGGACCTTCTGGACGATCACCTGCTTGGCGCTCTGGGCGGCGATCCGGCCGAGGTCGATCGGCGGCAGCGGCTCCAGGATGTGATCGCCCACGCGGGCCGCGGGATTGCGCTCGTGGGCCTCGGCGAGCGAGATCTGGATGGCCGGGTCCTCGATCGCCTCGCTGACCTCCAACTCGCGATAAAGACCGATCTCGCCGGTCCTGCGGTCGACCTCCGCGACGATCTGATGCTCCTGGCCATACTTGCGTCGGGCGGCGGTCTGAATCGCCTGCTCCATCGCGACAATCACCTCGTCGACGCCGATGCCCTTCTCGTGGGCGACGCTCTCGGCAATCCGGATCAGCTCGAAACGGCCCAACCCGGGTGCAGTCTCCATCCCCTGTTCGACCACAGCTCTCAACTCCTTCGCTCTGCCTGGGCCGCCGCGAGCAGCTCATCGGTCAGCACCAGCTTGGCCCGCCTCACAGCGCCGTAAGGGATGCGCCGCTCACCTTCAGGCAGCTGCAGGCAGACATCGTCGCCGACCACGCCCACCAGGCGACCGCGAAACCGCCGGCGGCCATCGATCGGCACGTCCGTCTCGAGCCGCACCTCGAACCCCGCGAAGCGCTCGAAGTCGGCGCGCCGCACCAGCGGCCGGTCGATCCCAGGCGAGGTCACCTCCAGACGATAGGGGCCGGCGATCGGGTCGGCAACGTCCAGGCGCGCCGAGATGGCGTGGCTGAGTTCGGCGCAGTCGTCGACGCTCATCGGTTCCCGGCTGATTCGCTCGGCCATCACCTGGATCGTCGGCCGCTGGCCGCCAGTCATCAGAATGCGCACGACCTCGAAACCCAGATCGTGCACCGTCGGTTCGATCAGCTCCGTGATCTGCCGGATCGCATCCACACCAATAAAAAAGTGGGCCGGGGCCCACCATCCGCTTGCGGTTCAGGCGATTGCTTGTGCCTTTATATGCGCCTAACAGAACGGGCCTTCAAGGTCTTTCCACTCGATCCGTTGGCGAGCCGTCCGGGCTCCGCCGATAGCGCAGGTAGAGGCAGGGGCGGCCACACGCGAGGGCTTTCTGCTCGTAGCGGGTCGCGGGCCAGTCGGCCGGGCGCTCGCGCCAGTCCGCCGGCCGCTCGGCCTGCCAGGCCAGCTCGGGACGGGCGCCGAGGGCCAGCAGCATGGCCCGCGCGTAGCCCATGTCGTCGGTCGCCAGCCGCAACTCGCCCGCTGGCGCAAGCAGGCGCGCGAATTCCGCCGCGGTCGTCGAGTTGACGATCCGCCGCTTATGGTGACGGGTCTTGGGCCACGGGTCGGGGAAGAGCACGAAGATCCGCTCGACGCAGCCCTCCGGCAGAGCGCGCAGCAGCATACGGGCGTCGTCGACCACCAGGCGCAGGTTGTCCAGTGCTTCGCGTTCGGCCGTCGCCAGCAGGCTGGCGACGCCCGCCAGATAAGGCTCGCAGCCGATCAGGCCAACCTCGGGGTGGGCAGCAGCCTGGGCCGCCAGATGCTCGCCGCTTCCGAAACCGATCTCCAGCCATATGCGCTCGCGATCGGGGAACAGCTGGGCCGGATCCAGCTGTCCGGCCTCGGGCAGGCTGACCTGCAGTTCCGGCAGGCGCTCGGCCAGCTGGCGCTGCCTGCCTGGCCGCAGACGATGACCCCGACGACGGCCATAGATCAGGCGTTGCACGCGGCCGAGGACGATCCGCTCAGCCGAAGGCGGAGCGCAGTTCGTCGACCAGATCGGTCCGCTCCCATGAGAAGCCGCCGTCCGGCTCCGGAGCGCGGCCGAAATGACCGTAAGCGGCCGTGCGGGCATAGATCGGGCGAGACAGCTCCAGGTGCTCGCGGATGCCTCGCGGCGACAGATCCATGAGCTCCTGCAGCACGGCGCTGAGCCGGACGGGGTCGACCTCTGCGGTGCAGAAGGTGTCCACGTAGACCGAGAGCGGCTTGGACACCCCGATCGCATAGGACAGCTGGATCAGGCAGCGCTCGGCGAGGCCCGCGGCGACCACGTTCTTGGCCAGATAGCGGGCGGCATAGGCGGCCGACCGGTCGACCTTGGTCGGATCCTTGCCCGAGAACGCGCCCCCGCCATGCGGCGCCGCTCCGCCGTAGGTATCGACGATGATCTTACGTCCGGTCAGGCCGGCATCGCCGTCCGGGCCGCCGATCACGAACTTGCCGGTCGGATTGACGTAGAAATCGGTCTCGGGGCACATCCAGCCCTCGGGCAGGGTCGCCAGCACGAACGGCCGCACCAGTTCGCGGACGTCGTCCTGCGAGAGCTCAGCCGCGTGCTGGGTAGAGACCACGACCGAGGTCGCACAGACCGGCTTGCCATTGGAGTAGCGCAGGCTGACCTGGCTCTTCGCATCGGGACCGAAATAAGGCGCCTCGCCGGCGTGCCTGGCAGCCGCCATACTGCGCAAAATCGTGTGCGAAAGCTGGATCGGAGCGGGCATCAGCTCCGGGGTTTCGCTGCACGCGTAACCGAACATGATGCCCTGGTCGCCGGCGCCCTCGTCCTTGTTGCCGGCCGCATCCACACCCTGGGCGATGTCCGGAGACTGGGCGTGCAGGAGCACCTTGACCTTGGCCTTGGCCCAGTGGAAGCCAGTCTGCTCATAGCCGACGTCCCGGACCGCCTCGCGCGCCAGCTGTTCGACCCGTTCCGGCGTGATCTCGGCCGGCCCGCGCACCTCGCCTGCGATCACGATCCGATTCGTGGTCGCGAGCGTCTCCGCGGCCACCCGGGAAGCCGGATCGGCCGCCAGGAAGGCATCGACGATGCTGTCGGAGATCCGGTCGCAGATCTTGTCGGGATGACCCTCCGCCACGGACTCGCTGGCGAAGACGTAGTCAGCTCGTTGCATGCGATGCCCTCTCACGCACGGGCCAAGTGCGCCGCGCCAACGGCACCTTACCCTTTTGCGAGCCACCTTGTGCCGGACCTGCCAAGGCGCGGTCAAGAGCGCTCTCGCCGCCGGCTTACCGGAGGGCGTGCCTGTCAGGGCTCGTCCGTAGGTGGTCGCTCGGCCAGGTTGGCGAGCGCCTTTGCCAGTTCGAACAGGCGCCTGCGCACGGCCGGATCGGGGATCCGGTAGTAGGCGCGCACGAGCTCGAGCGTTTCGCGCCGGTCGAGCGGCAGCGCCTCGTCCTGATGCTCGAACCCGGTGCCCGCCTCGGCCAGTCCTGGCCCCGCGTAGCCGACCCCTAGTCCCGCCATCGCTTCCGGCAGGTCGTCGAAGAAGAATGAGATCGGCACATCCAGGATCCGGCCAAGCTCGAACAAGCGGGATGACCCGATCCGGTTGGCGCCGCGCTCGTATTTCTGCACCTGCTGAAAAGTCAGACCGAGCAGTTCCCCGAGCCGCTCCTGGCTCATGCCGAGGAGCGTGCGCCGCAACCGCAGCCGCTTACCGACGTGGACATCGATCGGATTGGGCTTGCTCGCCATGGCATGCGCTCATCCAGCACTCGCCCGGAACCTGCTGCCGGCGCGCGATCGAGCGGCGGATCGGCGCTCAGTCCCCGGCTTGCTCAGAGGACCTTGTAGCTGGTTTTGCGCGATTGGTAACCTCTTGGGCGGCCCGGCGGGCCCGTAATTCCACGAACGCGATCACCACCGCGGTCACTCCGACCAGGGCGACCAGGGGCCAAAGACCGAACCGGGCAAACGGCGGCGGAACGGGCAGGGGCGACGGCAAGCCGGCATCGAGGACGCCGGTCACGTCGAGATCGAGGCGCGCCCGGACACGCCCGAACGGGTCGACCACGGCCGAGATCCCGGTGTTGGCGGCGCGGACCAGCGGCAGGCCCTCCTCGATCGCCCTAAAGCGCGCCATGGCGAAGTGCTGATAGGGACCGGAGCTGTCCCCGAACCAGGCATCATTGGTGACGTTCAGCAGCCAGTCCGGGCGCGCGCCCGGATCCACCACCCGGCCCGGAAAGATCGCCTCGTAACAGATGAGCGGGCTGAACGGCGGCAGGCCCGGGAGCTTGAGGGTCTCGCGGCCCGGACCGGGCTGAAAATCGATGCTGCCTTGGGTCAGCTTTTCGAGCCCGAGACGGCCGAGCACCGGCCGGAGCGGCAGGAACTCGCCAAACGGCACGAGATCGTGCTTGTCGTAGACTGCCAAAATCCGGCCGGTTTGATCGACGGCGAAGAGGCTGTTCCAGGCGCGCGGCGGGTCGCCCTCGAGATCGAAGCGCTCGCCGCCGGTCAACAGCAGGCCTCCCGGGGGCACGACCTTGGCAATCAGCCGGCGCGCTTCCGGCTCCCGGTCGAGCGGATAGGGAGTCGCGGATTCCGGCCAGACCACGGCCCGGATGCCCTCGGCCGGACGCGCCGACAGTTCGAGATAGCGCTGGAACCACCGGGCGCGGAGCTCGGGCTGCCATTTGTGGTGCTGGGCGATATTGCCCTGCACCAGGCGCAGGCGCAGATCGGTAAGCGGCTCCGAAGGCGCATCGGTCAACCGGAGCGCGCCGCCGAGCCAGGTGAGCGCCAGCAGCAGGCCGGCACCGAGCGCCGGCCGCCAGTGCCGGAGCGCGCCGCGTTCCAGCAGTCCGGCCGGCAACGCGCCGGTGGCGACCGCGAGCAGGCTCAGCCCCCAGACGCCGGTCACCGCCGCCAGCTGGCTGAGGCCGGCCGAGCCGGCGAAGGCATAGCCGATCAGGTTCCAAGGGAAGCCGCCGAACAGATGATCCCGCAGCAACTCGGTCAAGAGCCAGCTCACCGCAAGCGCGAGCGCTGCGGCGGTAAGGCTGCGCCAGCGATAGGCGGTCGCGAGCAGAGCCGCGAGCGCTGGA
>DATAOG010000465.1:0-4269 GCA_036265855.1 Geminicoccaceae bacterium
GATTGACCCGGAGCCGTGACCGGCGACCGCCGGTGTTGTCGGCCGTGGCCAGGTTGCGCGCAAGCATCTTGGCGCGATCGTGACACCGCCATCCGGGCCGCCGCCGCTTCAGAGGCTGGCTGAGCCATGCCGGGCAGCGAGCGGGCCGTAGGGTTTGGCATCATCGGCTGCGGCCGGATCGGGCGCTGGCACGCGAGCAGCCTGCGGGCGGTCCCCGGGACCGCGCTGGTCGCCGTGAGCGATCTCGACCGCGGCGCGCGCGAGGCGTTCGCGCGCAGGTTTGATGCGCGCACCTGCGAAACGCCCGAGGCCCTGCTGCAGCAACCCGAGATCGAGGTCGTCTCGATTTGCACGCCGCCGGTCAGCCACGTGCCCCTGATCGAGGCGGCGGCGCGCGCAGGCAAGCACGTGCTGGCCGAGAAGCCACTCGCGCTGACGCCGGCGGCTGCGGATCGTGCAATCCATGCCTGCGAGCGCGCGGGCGTTCATCTGGGCGCGGCGCACCAGCAGCGTGCCCGCTCTGGGAGCATGGCGCTGCAGGCGATGATCGCGGCCGGCGCCTTTGGCACGGCGCGGGTTGCCGTCGCGTTCCACGGCTGGCACCGACCGGCGGCCGAGCGGACCCGCGATCCCTGGCGCGGCCAGCCCGGGGCCGGCGGCGATCTGCTTCTCGACCAGGCGGTGCACGCGATCGACCTTCTGGTCTGGTTTCTCGGCGTGCCCGCCTGGGCCATGGGGGCAAGCGCCGACGAGGCCCCCATCCAAGAGGCGGAGAGCGTGGTCGCCGCGATCGGCTTCGAGGGCGGGGCATTGGCGGTGCTCGCCGCAAGCACGGCCGCGAACCGCATGCGCGACGACATCGCGATCGAATTCGCCGGCAGCCGCGGCGGCTTCCGACTCGAGATCCGCGACTACGATCATGCCGAGATCGCCGCCCTCGACCTCGCCGATGGCGCCGGCCGTGCGCGCCGGCTCGGCAGCGACGAGATCGAGGCGCTGGTCCGGCGGCATGGCGGTGCGTGGCGGGCAGGACCCCATGCGTCGCTCTCACGCCTTCTGGCCCGCATCGTCGGCAGCGAGCGCGGCGCCCATCCGTTCCGCTCGCCACGCGCCTTCCTGCGCCGACGACTCGACCGCATCGCGCAGAGGGAGACCGGCGAGCTGCAGGGTCATGCCTTGCTGCTCGCCCGCATGGCCGCGGCCGCGCGCGGCACCGCAGCGCCGCTGGTCTCGGGCGCGCAGGCGCGCACGTCACTCGCAGTGATTGATGCCATCCAGCGCTCGCAGGCAGCCGGCGGACAGCGGGTCGCGCTAGCGCCCGCCGCTGCGCGGTGAGGGTCGTGCACCTGATCGATCACCTGGGGGCCGGCGGCTTGCAGGCGATGCTGCTGGATTTGCTGGAACGTCGCGGGTCCGGGATCGACCCCGAGGTCTGGACGCTGCGCGATCGCACGTTCCCGGAGACCATGCAGCGGCTTCGAGCTGCTGGCGCCCGCGTCAGGTGCCTGGACATGAGCGCCCGAAATCCTCTCGGGCTCTGCGCGCTGCCGGCCTGGCTCGCCAGGGCGCTACCGGATATCCTGCACACACGCCTCGACGTCAGCAACACCTTCGGCGCCGCGGTGGCGCTCACCCTGCGCAAGGCCCGGCCGCGAATCGTCTGCCAAATCGAGAACGACCCGGACCTGCACTACCGGCGCGGGCCGCGCTGGCTGCTCCCGCGCGTGGCGGCACGCGTCGATGCCTTCATCGTCCTGTCGCCGAGCCTGCACGCGTCAACGGAACGCATCCTGCGGGGTGCGCGCCGGGTGGCGGTGATCCAGCCCGGCATCGATCTCGACCGGTTCGATCCGGCAGCCGTCGATGCCGCCTCGGTCCGGCAGCTGCGAGGGCCTGCGGGCCGGGTGATCGGGACCGTCGCCCGGCTCGCCGGACAGAAGGGCATTGAGACTCTGCTCGAAGCCACCCCGCGCCTGCTCAAGGCCGCGTCCAACACCCGCATCCTGATCGCAGGCGACGGCCCCGATCGAGTGCGGCTTGAAGCTCGAGCCTCGCGCCTCGGGGTCGCCGGCGCGGTGGAGTTCCTGGGCTATCGTCACGATATCGAGACGGTCCATGCGGCGCTCGACGCGATGGTCCTGCCGTCGCGCCACGAGGGGTTCGGCGTCGTCTTCCTGGAAGCGATGGCCATGGGAGTACCCGTAGTCGGTACCCGCATCGTAGGCACCGTCGATGCGATCGAAGACGGCAGCACGGGCCTGCTCGTGCCGCCCGCCGAGCCTGCGGCGCTCGCGGCCGCGATTCTGCGCCTGTTCGACGATCCCCCGCTGCGCAGCCGCCTCGTCGAGGAAGCGAGGCGACGGGTGCGCGCCGACCATGCGCGCGAAGTCATGGTGCGCCGGACCGAGGCCTTGTACGCCACTCTGCGATGAGCAAGTGAGAGCATCGAAGGAGCGGGGACCAGATGCACGGCCGACCGGCAGCTACCGGCAGATCCCCCCAAAGTTTCCACTCCTGGCGCAGACGACCCTGTTCGAGCACCTGGCCCGGTCCGGCCGGCGAGCCGGAATGGTCAATGATGGCGCGAGAGCTGAACCTGCAGCAGCCGGATCGGCTCGCGGCTCGAAGAAGCCGGGCGATCGCGTGCAAGGCGATGGGCATGCCGGTCCATCATAGCTGCAACGGAAGATCGCCACCGGAAATCGCCTGATCCGGCGCTCGACAGGGCGTCAGGCCGGGTCGAGGGCGCGGCCGTGCTGCCGGTAAAGCGCAAGGTAGCGCTCGGCGACGCTGCGCCATGAGAACTCGGTCTCGACCCGCCGCCGCGCCGCACGGCCGAGCGCCCGCGCCCGCTTGGGATCGCGGATCAGGGCGAGCAGCGCGGCGCGCATCTGCTCCGGATCGGCCGGATCGACCAGCAGCGCCGTGTCGCCCACGACTTCGGCGCAGCCGGTGCCGCGCGTGGTCACGATCGCGAGCCCGGCTGCCATGGCCTCCAGCAGCACCACTGGGAAGTTCTCGCGCTCGGAGGCGAGCACGAAGATCTCGGCGCTCTCGTAGAGCTCGTTCAGGACAGGGGAGCGGTTGTCGAGCCAACCATGGAAGACGACGCGTTGCCGCTGGCCGCCTGCGTTCCGCTGCAGGATCGCAAGGTCCGGTCCGTCGCCCACGATGTGAACCTCGTGCTCAAGCTCGAGCCCGGCGAGCGCCTGCAGAAGGGTGCGCACGCCCTTGCGCCGCACCAAGCGTGAGACCGTGAGAATCCGCCGGCGCCGTGGTGCGGCATGACAGTAGCGCTCTGCATCGAAGCCGTAGGGGATGATGCTCAACGGCAGGTTGATACCGCGCCGGGCAACCAGGTTGGCAAGCGACTCACTCGGGCACACCAGATGGGCGGCAGCACGCGCAGTCCGGCGCCACACCGGCGCCAGCAAACGGTGGGCGATCCTCAGCCGGTGCGGGTTGTAGCCGGGGACGTCGGAGCCGTGCGCGGTGACGATGAAGGGCAGACCGGTCCAAGACTTGAGCAGCGCCGCATTGAAGCCGTCGGGCAGCAGGAAATGCGTATGGTTGATGTGGAACCGGCGGCGCTGTGTGAGCGCCTGTGCCTGGCGCAGGGCCGCCGGCAGGTAAGTGGCGGCTTCGGCGATCGTGCAAAGGTGCGGCCGGCGTCGCGAACCGGGCACCCGGTGCACGGCAACCCCGTCCTCAACGTCATGGCCGGACAGTCGATCGAAACCCATGGTGATGACGTCGACCTGATGGCCCTGGCTCGCAAGCTCGCGCGCGAGTCCCTGGGCCACGCGGCCGCCGCCGCCGCCGACCGGCGGGAACTCGTAGGAGAGCATCAAGATGTCCAGGGGCCCGCGACAGCTCCGGCGACAGGGCAGCGACCCGGCGGGCAAGCTCCCCGGGGCACCGGCAAACACGGGTGTGTTATCCATCGGGTCGCTCCGCCAGGACGGCCACGCGCCGCCCATTATGGGATTGACCGCGGAACGACGCTACAACCGGTCAGGACCCGCTGGCAGCAGCCCCAAGACCGGCAAGGCTCCACCGAAGACGCCGGGCAAGCAGGGTCAGACCCGTTCGGCGCCATGGCGCCGGCGCAGGCAGGCCTGTCCTTGGCGTCGAGCAGGCGCTGGTAGAGCTCCTCGTCGCTCAGGTTAGAAAGAGCATGGTCGCAGGACCTCTCAGATGAGCGCCCAGCGACCTTCCGCCGTAGATCCGGAGCTCCGCCAGAAACCCGGGCCTGGTCAACGGGTAGGT
>DATAOG010000466.1:0-1585 GCA_036265855.1 Geminicoccaceae bacterium
ATGGTCGGAGAGGACGCCGCCGAAATCATCCAGGGGCTTGCGATCGCGCTGACCGCGGGCGCGACCAAGGCCGATTTCGATGCGACCGTCGGCCTGCACCCGAGTGCCGCCGAAGAGTTCGTGACCATGTATCAGGCAACGCCGTGAGTCGTGCCCGATCCTGAAGGAAACGCCCTGATGGCCCAGACCTGGAGCCCATCGAGCTGGCGCGCCAAGCCCGCCCGGCAGCTGCCCGAGTACCCCGACCCCGATGCGCTGGCCAGGGTCGAGGCGCAGCTTGCGCGCTATCCGCCGCTCGTGTTCGCCGGTGAAGCCCGCAACCTCAAACAGCAGCTGGCTCAGGTCTCGGCCGGCCGGGCGTTCCTGCTCCAGGGCGGCGACTGCGCCGAATCGTTCGCCGAGTTCCACCCGGACAACATCCGCGACACGTTGCGCGTGTTCCTGCAGATGGCGGTCGTGCTGACCTATGGCGCCGCGATGCCGGTGGTCAAGCTTGGGCGCATGGCCGGCCAGTTCGCCAAGCCGCGCTCGGCGGCGACCGAGCGCCAGGGCGAAGTGGAGCTGCCGAGCTACCGCGGCGACATCGTCAACGCGCTCGAGTTCGACCAAGGCGCGCGCGCTCCCGACCCGGCGCGCCAGATCCAGGCCTACGCCCAGGCGGCCGCGACCCTGAACCTGCTACGCGCGTTCACCGACGGCGGCTACGCGGCGCTGACGCGCGTGCACAGCTGGATGCTGGGCTTCGTCGACCGGTCGCCCGAGGGCCAGCGCTACCGCGACCTCGCCGACCGGATCACCGAGGCGCTCGCCTTCATGGAGGCCTGCGGGGTCACCGACGCGACCACGCCCGAGATCAAGCGGACCACTCTTTACACCTCGCACGAGGCGCTGCTGCTCGGCTTCGAGCAGGCGATGACCCGGGTCGATTCGACCTCCGGGCTCTGGTACGACACGGCCGCCCATCTGGTCTGGGTCGGCGAGCGCACCCGGCAGCCGGATGGCGCGCACGTCGAGTTCTGCCGCGGCATCGCCAACCCGATCGGGCTCAAGGCCGGGCCGAACCTGGCCGCGGACGAGCTCTTGACGCTCTGCGAGATCCTCGACCCGGCCAACGAGCCGGGGCGCCTCACGGTGATCGTGCGCATGGGCCACGATCTGGTCGAGCGCCGGCTGCCAGTGCTCATCCGCGCGATCCAGCGCGAGGGCCGACACGTGGTCTGGGCCTGCGATCCGATGCACGGCAACACGATCAAGTCGAGCAGCGGCTACAAGACCCGGCCGTTCGATCGGATCCTGGCCGAGGTCCGGGGGTTCTTCGCGGTCCACAAGGCGCTTGGCACGCACGCCGGCGGCGTCCACGTCGAGATGACCGGCCAGGAGGTCACCGAGTGCACGGGTGGTGCCCAGGCGATCACCGACGAGGCGCTCGCGGATCGCTACCATACCCACTGCGACCCGCGCCTCAACGCGTCGCAAAGCCTTGAGCTCGCGTTCCTGATCGCCGAGGCGCTCAAGGACGAACGCCAGGCGCTGCGGGTCGCCTCGCAGTAGGGCACGCGCCGGCTAGTCTTCGAGGTGATGCTTG
>DATAOG010000467.1:0-14546 GCA_036265855.1 Geminicoccaceae bacterium
TTCCGCCTCTGGCGGAGCAGGATCTGCTGTGCTCTGATGCCGGCGGCGCAACCGGCAGGGCGGAGGCAGCGGAGATGGCACTGGCGAACGAGCGCATCGCGTATTTCAACGGCGAGTACGTCCCGGAAAGCCAGGTCAAGGTGCCGTTCCGCGACCGCAGCTGGATCTTCGGCGATGGCGCCTTCGACATGACCCGGACCTTCAACGGCCGCCTGTTCAAGATCAGGGAGCACATCCAACGGCTCTACCGCTCGCTGAAAGTGCTGCGCATCGACCCCGGTCTGTCGCCGGCCGAGATGATAAGGGTCAGCGAGGGGGTCAACGAGCGCAACCTGCACCTCTTGGGCCCCGACGAGGACCAGTGGGTCGGCCAGCGGATCTCGCGGGGCGTCAATCGGGTCGAGGGCGACAACTGGGACCACTATGGGCCCACGGTGATCGTCGAATCGATGCCCTTGCCGTTCAAGCAGCGCGCGCGGCTCTACCGCGACGGCATCGACGTGGTCGTGCCCTCGGTCCGCCGGGTCGCCCCCGACGCGCTGACACCGCGCGCCAAGACCCACAACTATTTGAACCTGATCACCGCCGACCTCGAGGCCCACGCGCACAACGCCGAGGCCTGGACGATCCTGCTCGACGTCAACGGCAATCTCTGCGAGGGGCTGGGGGCCAACATCTTCGTGGTCAAGGACGGCCGCCTGCGCACGCCCTTTGAACGCTACGTGCTGCCCGGCGTCAGCCGCGCCACCGCGATCGAGCTCGCAGCGGCGGAAAAGATCCCGTTCGCCGAGGCCGACATCGACCTCTACGACGCCTACACCGCCGAGGAAGCCTTCATCACCTCGACCAGCTTCTGCATCTGCCCGATCCGCACGATCAACGGCACCGCGATCGGCGCCGGCACGGTCCCCGGCCCGATCACCCGACGCCTTACCGAAGCCTACATCCGCCTCGTCGACTGCGACTTCGTCGCGCAGTACTTAAAACACCTCGGGTGAGCGAAGGTAATTTGATAACTGTTTCCAGCACGAACGAAGGTTTTGGGATTCTCAAGCAGGCTGGACAGTGCTTCGCGAGCAGAGTCGAAGGCTATGAAAGCGGGCGACCGGCCGAAGACGCGCCCGAGCCGGAGCGCGATTGCGGCGCCTGCGGGCCGGCGCTGGCCCACTGGGTCCTGTCACTTCGACACCTTGGCATCCGCAATCTGTTCCTTCAGCGCCGCAAGCTTCTCCTCGGCCACGATCAGCGGCGCGTGGCCCTCCGGAATTGTGCCCCGATAGCGCTGTTCGAGGCTCGCCATCTGGCGCTGTGCCCTCGCGAGGTAGGTCTCGGCCTCCGCCGTCTGGTCGAGCAGGAGAGCGTTCTCGGCCTGCTTCTGGAGCGCATCGACCTGCTCCAAGCCCTCGGTGAAGCCGGCGGGCGGCATCGGCACCGACGCGGGGCCGGTCCCGTTGGCGGCATTCTTGGCCGCCGCCGCGACCCCGGCCTGGAGCTCGGTGTATTTCCGCTTCAACGCAGGCAGTGCCGGATGCCGAGGCGCTTCCTTCTCGAGCAGCTCGAGCCGGCGCCCCTCGGCCTCGAGATCCTGGGACGCCTGGTAGGGCCGCAGGTCGAGCCGGAATTCGATCCCGGCCAGACTTTGCTCGATCATCGAGGCGAGCTCATCCGGACCCTGGCCCAGTGCGAGCGCCGGCCACAGAGCCGCCGCCGCGACCACCAGAAAGGCCCATCGTGCGCGCCGACGTGGCGGATCAAATGCCAACGTCATCTCTCCAGGTTACCTCGGCGCTTGGCTAACAGAACGGACAGCGTCGCCGATAAATTCCAAGCGCACGGCCAGAAACCGGCGCGACGAGGCTCGGATGGCCGGATGCCCCGACCCGCGACGTTCGATGGGCGCGGTCAGCGTGAACCTGGCCTGGCCCGAGGCCGGCGCCATGATATTCCGGCGATCCGCGCAGCGGCAGGGCCTCGGCGCCGCTTGACTGCGGCGGGGCCCTGTTCGACTGATGGATCTGGAGGGCGACAGCCGAGGAACGCGCGATGACCAGCAGCAAGCAGATCCTGATCGTCGATGACGATGAGGCGCTGCGCCGCTCGCTCGCCGAGCAGCTCGAGCTCCACGAGGGCTTCGTCACGTTCGAGGCCGAGGACGGCAAGCGGGCGCTCGAGATCGTCAAGGACCACCATTTCGAGGTCATCCTGGTGGATGTCGGCCTGCCCGACACGGACGGCCGCGACCTCTGCCGCCTGATGCGCCGTCAGGGCGTCAAGAGCCCGATCATCATGCTGACCGCACATGATTCCGACGCCGATACGATCCTCGGCCTCGACAGTGGCGCCAACGATTATATCCCCAAACCGTTCAAGCTCGGCGTGCTGCTCGCGCGCCTGCGCGCCCAGCTCCGGCAGTTCGAGCTGTCCGACGACGCGACCTTCCCGATCGGCCCCTACACGTTCCGGCCGAGCGCCAAGATGCTGATCAATCCGGACAACAACCGGCGAATCCATCTCACCGAGAAGGAGACCGCGATACTCAAGTACCTCTATCGCACGGGCGACCGCCCGGTGACCCGAGAGGTCCTGCTCGACGAAGTCTGGGGCTACAACGCCGGCGTCACGACGCACACGCTCGAGACGCACATCTATCGGTTGCGCCAGAAGATCGAGCCCGAGCCGACCAACGCCCAGATTCTGGTGACCGAGGCGGGCGGCTACCGGCTTGCCCGCCAGCCTCGAGCCTAGAGCAGCTCGACCCGGGCGGCCATCGGTCCCTTCTGGCCCATGCGGGTCGCAACCCGGACCCGCTGCTCGGCCTCGAGCGCAGCGATGCCGGCGCGGGTCAGGGTGCGCGCCGAGACGAACACGTCCTTGCTGCCGTCGTCCGGCACGATGAAGCCGAAGCCCTTCTCAGCATTGTAGAATTTGACCCGGCCCTCGAGCAGCTCGCCTTCGTTGCCGGCGAACCGCGGCGGCCGCGAGCGCGGCACCGGCTCGGCCGGCGGCTCGACGCTGTGGATCGCGGCCACCTGCGGGCCGCGTGGCCCATCGGCGATGTCACAGATCAGGCTGGTGCCGTCGACGAGGTCCTCATGACCCGCTTGCGCCACCAGCGAGGCGTGCAGGAATGCGTCCGGCGCGCCGTCATTGGGCTTCACGAAACCGAAGCCCTTGGTCCGGTTATACCACTTGACCACCGCAGCGACTTCGGTCCGGTAAGGTCCGGAAAGCTGCGGCGGACGCCGATTGTTCATAACAGCCCACACTCCGACCATCAGATCCCACGTCAGTTCATAGCCGTTTTGCGGCGCGGCGAACAGAGTGATTCGGATTGGCCGGCAATCGCCCGCGAGTTGCCGGCGGGCGTGACAGCGGCGGACTCAGCGCTCGGCGATCTCGACCGTGACCGGCACGTGATCGGAAGGTTGCGGCCATCCGCGCGCCGGGCGCAGAGCCGCCGCATGGCGCAGCCGGGAGGCCAGCGCCGGCGTGACCCAGACGTGGTCGAGCCGGCGCCCACGATCGCTCGCGGCCCAGTCTTGGGCGCGGTAGCTCCACCAGGTATAGAGCCGTTCGCTCGGCGGCACGAAGTGGCGGACCGCATCATGCCAGCGGTGCGCGGCCTGCAGATCGAGCAGCGCGCGCACCTCGATCGGCGTGTGGCTCACGACCCGGAGCAGCGCCTTGTGGTTCCAGACGTCCGTCTCGAGCGGCGCGACGTTGAGGTCGCCGACCAGCACCGCCCGGCGATCCGGCGCGAACTCCCGTCGAAACCAGTCGGTCAGCGCCGCCAGCATCTCGAGCTTGTGCCGGAACTTCGGGTTCAGCTCGGGATCGGGCAGATCGCCGCCCGCCGGGATGTAGAGGTTGTGCAGCTCGATCCCGTCCGGGAGGATTGCATGCAGATGCCGGCAGTCGGCGCGGTTGCACCAGTCGAGCGGCGTCGCATCGGTAAGCGGCAGCTTCGAGAAGATCGCGACCCCATGGTAGCCCGCCTGGCCGTGCAGGACGTGGTGCGGAAACCCGAGCGCGCGCAGCTCGAGCACCGGGAACAGCTCGTTGCGGACCTTGGTCTCCTGAAGACAGAGCACGTCCGGATCGACCGCGCGCACGAGTCGCGTCAGCCCCTCCAGCCGCAGCCGGACCGAGTTGACGTTCCAGGTGGTGATCCGCAGCGGCATCCGGTTGCCTACCCCGCCCGGATCGGCTTGGATGGTTGCAGATCGCGCAAAGCGCGATCCGGTCCGCGCGGGTGGCGCTGCGCCGGCCTGCGTATCACGAGTTGATGCTCGCTCGAGGTGCTTCCCATGCCGATCGCTTCGAAGCGCTATCGCCGGGGCAAGAGCGCCGGCGATCGCGGCCCGGCAGCGCCAACCTTCCACGGACGCCGGCGGCGCTGACCATGGCCGCCGCGGCCGGTCGACCCTGGTGGGCGCGCGGGATCATCTATCAGATCTACCCGCGCTCGTTTCAGGACAGCAACGGCGATGGTATCGGCGATCTGCCCGGCATCATCGACCGGCTCGACTATCTTCGTTGGCTCGGCATCGACGCCATCTGGCTGTCCCCGATCTATCCCTCGCCGATGGCGGATTTCGGCTACGACGTCGCCGACTTCACCGACGTCCACCCGATGTTTGGCACGCTCGCCGATTTCGACCGGCTGCTCGCCGAGGCGCATGCCCGCGGGCTCAGGGTGGTCCTCGATTTCGTGCCCAACCACAGCTCCGACCGGCATCACTGGTTCCAACGATCGCGGTCGTCGCGCACCGATCCGAAGCGCGACTGGTATGTCTGGCGCGATCCGGCGCCGGACGGCGGGCCGCCGACCAACTGGCTCTCCCATTTCGGCGGCAGCGGCTGGGAATGGGACGGGGCGACCGACCAGTACTATTACCACGCCTTCCTCAAAGAGCAGCCGGACCTCAACTGGCGCAATCCCGAGGTCGTGGCGGCGATGCACGACGTCATGCGCTTCTGGCTCGACCGCGGCGTCGACGGCTTCCGGGTTGACGTGATCTGGCACCTGATCAAGGACGACCAGTTTCGCGACAACCCGCCGAACCCGGGCTTTGCCGAGGGGATGTGGCCCTATACGCGGCTCTTGCCGGTCCATACCGCCGATCGGCCCGAGATCCACGATGTGGTCGCCGGACTGCGGCGGGTGATCGAGGAGTACGACGAGCGCGTGCTGATCGGCGAGATCTATCTGCCGGTCGAGCGGCTGGTCGCCTACTACGGCCGGGATCTGCGGGGGGCGCATCTGCCGTTCAATTTCCAGCTGATCCTTGCCGCCTGGAATGCCCGCAACATCGACCGCCTGATCCGGGATTACGAGGCGGCGCTCCCTGAGGGCGGCTGGCCGAACTGGGTGCTGGGCAACCACGACAATCACCGGATCGCGAGCCGGGTCGGGCCGGCCCAGGCGCGGGTCGCGGCCATGCTGCTGCTGACGCTGCGGGGGACGCCGACGCTTTATTACGGCGACGAGATCGGCATGCGGGATGTGCCGATCCCGTCCGAGCGCATCCAGGACCCGTGGGAGAAGCGCGTGCCCGGCCTTGGCCTCGGCCGCGACCCCGAGCGGACCCCGATGCAGTGGAGCGCCGAAGGTAACGCCGGCTTCACCACCGGCACACCCTGGCTGCCGCTCGCGGAGGAGTTTCCGAGCGTCAACGTCGCCGCGGAGCGGGCCGATCCCGGCTCGATGCTGTCCCTCTATCAGAGGCTTATCCACCTGCGCCGGACAGAACCGGCGCTCGCCATCGGCGACTATGAGCCGATCGAGGCAGAGGGTCCGGTTCTCGCCTACCGACGCCGGCACGAGGGCCGCGAGCTCCTGATCGCGCTCAACCTGAGCTCGGGCGCGGCGCGCCTGCCGGCCCCGGCCGCCGGCGCCCGCATCCTGCTCTCGAGCCACTTGGATCATGATCAGCGGGCGGCAACCGAGGACTCGCAGCTCCGCGCCGACGAAGGGGTCATCCTCGAGATCGCTGCGGAGCGCAGCCGGACGCTTCGCTCCAGCGACGATCGCGGGTCAGCCGAGCTCACTCGGTGAGCAGGATGCAGTCGGCCGGGTCCCAGGAGACCCAGCAGGCGTCGCCAACCGCGAGGGCAGTCGCCTGGCGGCGACGGTCGTTGGTCCGGTAGCAGGTGATCCGGACGTCTGCGCCCGCATCGACGAACACGTGGCTGTAGTCGCCGAAATAGGCGAGCTGGGCGATCCTTCCGGGCACCGCGATCAGCCCGTCCGCCGGCCGATCGCAGCTGATCCGGACCTTCTCCGGGCGGACCGCGATCCCGACCTCGATCCCGGGCTGGCCGTCCTCCGGCAGGTGCAGCTCGCCGATACCCCTGGCCTCGAGGCGGATGCCGCCATCGGCCCGCGCCAACACCCGGGCGGGGAATAGATTAGTCGTGCCGATGAAATCGGCGACCATCCGGCAGTTCGGCTGCTCGTACAGTTCATCCGGCGGCGCGATCTGGAGAATCCGACCGTGGTCCATGACCGCGATCCGGTTCGCCATCGACAGGGCTTCGTCCTGATCGTGGGTCACGATCACGAACGTGATCCCGACCTCCTGCTGCAGGCGGACGAGCTCGAGCTGCATCTCCTCGCGCAGCTTCTTGTCGAGCGCCGAGAGCGGCTCGTCGAGCAGCAGCACCTTGGGGCGCTTGATCAGGGCGCGGGCCAGCGCCACCCG
This sequence comes from Geminicoccaceae bacterium, assembly GCA_036265855.1. Lineage (GTDB taxonomy): Bacteria > Pseudomonadota > Alphaproteobacteria > Geminicoccales > Geminicoccaceae > DATAOG01. The sequence goes on from DATAOG010000467.1 coordinate 6,705, forward strand.
CTGGCGCTGGCCGCCAGAGAGCTGCTCGGGCCGACGCTCGTCGAAGCCCTCGAGCCGGACCATCGCGAGCGCCGCCTCAACTTTCGGCGCGATCTCGGCGCGCGGCACCCCGCTCACCCTGAGCCCGTAGGCGACGTTGTCGGCGACCGTCATGTGCGGGAACACGGCGTAGGACTGGAACACCATGTTGACCGGGCGCCGGTTGGGCACGACGCCCGCCATGTCCTCGCCGTCGATCAGAATCCTCCCGGCGCTTGGAAGCTCCAAGCCCGCCAGCATGCGCAGCAGCGTCGTCTTTCCGCAGCCGGACGGTCCAAGGAGCGCAAAGAACTCGTTGGCATCGATCGCCAGCGAGACGCGGTCGACCGCGACGATCTGGCCGAAGCGCTTGGCCAGCCCCTCGACCTGCACGCTCGGAAGGACGCTCATGTTCCGGCCGCTGGCCGCTGCAGCCGCATCGCGATCACGGTGAAGAGGATGGTGACCGCGATCAGGACGGTCGAGGCGGCGTTGACCTCGGGCGTCGCGCCGAAGCGGACCATCGAATAGACCTTGATCGGGAAGGTCAGGGTCTCCGGGCCCGACGTGAAGAAGGTGATCACGAAATCGTCGAGCGAGAGGGTCATCGCGAGCAGGCCGCCGGCGATCAGGCCGGGGCGCATGTAGGGCAGGGTGATGTTGCGAAAGGTCTGCCACTCGCCGGCGCCGAGGTCCTTCGAGGCCTCCTCGAGCGCGCGATCGAAGCCCGCCATGCGCGCGCGAACCACGATCGCAACGAACGGAAAGCTGAAGGCGATGTGGCCGATGACGATGGGGCCGAGGTTGAGCGGCCAGGGCAGCTGGGTCGGCCAGCCGGTGCGGACGAAGAACGCCAGCAGCGCCACGCCCATGCAGATCTCCGGGATCACGATCGGCAGCGCCAGCGCACCCTCGAGCGCCGGCTTGCCCGGGAATCGGAAGCGCCAGAGCGCGAGCGCCAAGAGCGCGCCGATCACCGTACTGATCACGGTGCTGATCAGGCCGATCGTGAGCGTGTTCGTGAACGCCTCGAGCAAGGACGGATCGCCTGCCGCCTTCCTGTAATAGTCCAGCGTGAAGCCTTGCCAGACGATGTTGCGCCGGCTGTTATTGAAGCTGAACAGGATCAGGATCGCGATCGGCGCGTACAGGAACAGCAGAGTTGCAACGAGCCAGAGGCGCAGCCAGAGCTTCCGGCTGTACTCGAGCGGTCCGGCGCGCTCCCGTCGCTTCGCCATGCCACATCCGCAGGGCGGCCGATCGCGCGACCGCACGTCCTCCGGTGCGATGTATAGGGCGGGACGGGATGCGTGATAAGCCAGGAGGGGCCTTGGCTACGACCCGAGCCAGCGTCGGACCTGGGCCGGTTCCCAGTGATCGGCCCGCATCATCAGATGGATCATGGGATCGCGCAGAAGCTCCTCGAGCGGCGGCTCGTCGCCGGCATGGGCCCAGGCGCCCTCGGGCCAGGGTTCGGTGCCATCGCCGGTATCGGTGGCCGGACCGCTGCCGGGCCACGCCAAGTCACGCGCCAGCGAGCCTATCTGCGCGAGCCCGTCGAGGGTCGCAACGAGGGGTCGAACGGCCATTGTTCCATCTCCCTGAACGCCTGCTGCCGCCTGCCGACACCCTGCGCGCGCCTCCTGGCTAATAGATACTCCGGAGACAAAAAAATTCCAATCACGCTCGACCAGCGGTGGAACGGACCAGCGATCGCCTCCGGCCGGTTCAGACGTCGCGCTCCGCCAGGAATGCACGGGCGGCGAGCGCGGCGAACGTCAGATACATCAAGAGGAAAGAGAGCGCCGCGCCGAGCGGCCAGTTGTTGGCGGCCTTGAACTGGCGCTCGATCACGTTGCCGATCAGCTCGCTGTCGGGGCCTCCGAGCAGATCGGAAATCAGGAAGGTGCCGAGCGCGGGGACGAACACCAGGATCACGCCCGAGACGATCCCGGGGCGGGCGAGCGGCACGACGACCGAGCGGAAGGTGCGCCACTGGCCGGCGCCCAGATCCAGGCTCGCCTCGAGATAGGAACGGTCGAGGCGCTCGAGCGTCGCGTAGAGCGGCAGAACCATGAACGGCAGGTAGACATAGACGATGCCGATCACGACGGCCGCGTTGTTGTAGAGCAGCTCGAGCGGCTGGAACGGCGGCAGGGCGCCGAGTCCGAGCGCGCTCAAAGCGCTGGCGGCGAAATGCCAGAGCGCCTCGAGACCGAAATTGACGTAACCGCGGCCCCTCAGCACCGCGATCATCGCGTAGGTCCGGATCAAGAGATTGGTCCAGAACGGCAGGATCACGAGCAGCAGCAGCAGGGGCTTTGCCCGGGTCGGCGCGAAGCTCACCGCGAGCGCCACCGGGAAGCCGACGATCAGGACCACCGCTGTGGCCAGTGTCGCGATCCAGAACGATCGCCAGAACAGGCCGAGATAGAGCGGGTCGAGCGCTTCGACGTAGTTTCTCAGAGTACCGGTGATCAGGACCTCGACCGGCCCCGAGCGCTCGCCGAACGAGAGCATCCAGACCAGGCCGAGCGGGACCAGGAAGAAGACCAGCAGCCAGAGCGCGCCCGGCAGCAGGAACGTCCAGAAGACCACCGGCTGCTGCCGCCAGCTCTCCATCGGCGCGTCGCTCGCGATCGGCCGCGCCCCGGCGCGCGGGCCCTATGCGAACGCGAGCTTACCGTCCCGCTTGAGCAGCGTGTAGGCGAGAATGTCGTAACAGAGCTGGGCCGCGGCGTATTCGGTGAGCACCGACCCGGCGACCGGCGCGACCTCGACGATGTCGGCGCCAATCACCTCCCTGGCGCGGCAGAGCTCGCGCAAAAGACGCGTGCCGTAGGCCCAGGACAGCCCGCCGGGCACCGGCGTGCCGGTCGCCGGCGCCACCGCCGGATCGAAGCCGTCGACGTCGATCGTGAGATAGACCCGTTCGGTCGCGACCGCGGCCAGGATCGCCTCGATGCTCGGCTCCTCGCCCCGCCCCCATTCGAAGACCGGCAGCCGTTCGGCCGCGGCGAACTGATGCTCCTCGCGCGAATACGCCCGGATCCCGACCGAACAGGTGCGAAAGTCGAGCTCGCGGGCGCGGCGCATCACGCAGGAATGAGCGAACCGGCTCGGATCGTGGTCGTTGTAGTCGCTGTCGTCCTCCCGCATGTCGAGATGGGCATCGATCTGCAGAACCGTGACGTCAGCCGGCCGGCCCCGGCCGGCATGGGTCCGAAGCGCGCCGATCGTGACCGCGTGCGTGCCGCCGAGCAGGATCGCGAATGGCGCTTTGCGCGCGACCGCCGCTGCCACACGCTCGACCATGGCCTCGGGCGCGAGCGTGTCGAGGTCCTCAAGCAGCTGGTGAGCGATCTTGTAGTCGAGCGCCGGCTCGGTCCGGGTATGGCGCTCGAACAGCTCGATCTGACGGTCGAGGCAGGCGATGATCGCGGCCGGGCCCCGCCCGGCGCCGCCCCCGAAGGATGCGCCATGGCCATAGGGCGCCGAGATCAGGACCGCATCGGCCGCTGCCGGGTCGTCGCAGTTGATGATTGAGGCGACCATCAATCCGCGGTCAGCAGGCGCGCGAGCCGGCGCCTCGGCCGCTGCCGCCAGCTGTCGTTGTGATAGCCGTAGGCAGCCAGCAGCGGCAGCGCCAGCGTCGCTTCGGCGAACACCATCTGCTCGGCGCCGGCGTCGACCTTGCCCCAGGAGCCGGCTTCCTTCAGACTCGAGCTCGAGCAGGCGCCATCGCGTACGTCGGCGACCGTGATCTGCACGCTGTACTTGTGCATCGGCACGTCATGACCCAGGATCTCGGCGCAGACCACCGTGTCCTGGGCGAAGTTCTTGGGCGAACCGCCGCCGATCATCAGCAGGCCGCTGTCTTTCGCCTGCATCTTGAGTTCGGTCAGCTCGCGGAAGTCGGCGACCGAATCGATCGTCAGATGATCTTGCGGCCGCTCGACCTGATGGGCGACCAGGCCGAAGCCGGCGCTGCTGTCCGAGAACGCCGGACAGAAGATCGGCACGCCTTCTTCGAACGCCGTCTGAACCAGGGACGCCCGCTTTACGGCGCGCGCCGGATTGTTCACGAGCCAGCGGCCCATCTCGTGGATGAAGGCGCGCGAGGAGTAGGACCGCGGCGGCAGCAGGTCGGCGATCTCCTTGATTGTCCGGTCGCAGTTCTGCAGCTCCTCCTCGTCGATGAAGGTGTCGTAGATGCGGTCGATGTAGTGCGCGCGCAGCCTCGAATCGTCGGCGTACTGGCTGCCGCGGTAATGCGAGAAACCCAGCGCCTCGAAGAAATCCATGTCGACGACGGTGGCACCGGTTGCGACCACGGCGTCGACCATGTTGTGCCGGATCAGGTCGACGTAGACCTGCATGCAGCCGGCGGCGCTGGTGCTGCCGGCGATGCTCAAAATGATCGTGCAGTCGGGGTCCTGCAGCATGCGCTCGTAGATCTCGCAGGCCCGCCCGAGCTCGCGCGCGCTGAACGACATCTCCTGGAATGCCGCGATCAGCGCGCGCGTGTCGTGCGCCTCGATGTCGACGTGCTTGATCGTCCGCTGCAGAAGCTCCGCCTTCTGCTGCCGCTCTCGGTCCATGTCGCTCTCGGTGCCGCGCGCCCCGTTCCGGGTCAGGCGGTCTCGTAGATGGTGTGCTGGGGATATCGGGTGCCGCGCTTCACCAGGTTGGTCTCAAGATCCTGCAGATCGAACGCCTCGACGAAGTACTGGCAGATCTGCTCGGTGTCGAGCTGGTTCTGGCAGGTGTAGACGTCGGCGCTGACGAAGCCGCGCAAAGGAAAGGTGTGGATGCTGATGTGGCTCTCGGCGATCATCACGAAGCCGCTGACGCCGCCCGGGTCCTTTTCGCTGTGCTCCCCGAGCTCAACCAGGAGCGGCTCGGCGATCTTGTGCATGCCCAGCCGCTCGGGCAGATCGCTGAGGCAAGCCAGCACATGGGCGTAGTCGGCCAGCTTCTCGCGCGAGCCGCCGTAGCCGTCCAGAGTGAGATGAACGCCGAACCCGGCCACGCTTCCAGCAGCCTGGGGCAGCGCCATCCCGGTGCTCCACCCAGGATCGAGCAGGTCGCTCGACCTCCAACCAGCAGATACCATCGCTCGCGATCCCTGTGCAATCTAAGCGTTAGGCCGAAGCCTCGGCCCGAGGTCGCGCCCGCAGGACGCCGCGCGTCCTGCCGGCCGGTGCGTTCACCGCGCCGGTCTCGCGGCTCAAATCTGGGCGACTGCTACAGGGCTCATGGCGTTGGTCTCCCCGCTCGAGGTGCAGCTCACAGCTCTCGACTCCGGTTAGAGTGCCGAGCGCGTCACCAAAACGTTAAGCGGCGGGTCGCGTCTCGCCCTCGAGGGCGCCGCCCCACCGCTACGGCGCGTATACTTAGGAGACTACGGGGTCGATGACAATGGCTCTTGAAAAATGATTTTATTGCGCGTTGCCCGACGGTTACGCTGCCAGCACGCGGGTCAGCGCATCGGCATACAGGCTCTCAATCCGCTCGCCCTTGTAGAACGGCAATTCGCAGAGTGCGAGCACGGCCTTGGCGGGGTAGAGAGCCGGGTTGGCGCGATCCTCCGCGGGGATGAACTTGAGCGCCGCGACGTTCGGGCAAGGGTAGCGGACGAAGGGAGCGATCGCGCCGTGCACCTCGCCATCAAGGATGAAGTTGATGAAGGTGTGCGCGTTCTCGGGGTTGGGGCCGCCCTTCGGGATACACATGCTGTCCACCCACAGTTGGCTGCCTTCCGCCGGCACGACATAGGCCAGATCCTTATCCTCCTGCATCACCTGCAGGATGTCGCCGTTGTATTCCAGGCAGACGTCGACCTCACCCGAGATCAGCAGATCCTGGCCGGTATCGGGGGCGAACGTCTTGATCTTGGGCTTGACCTTGATCAGGCTCTCGACCGCTTCCTCAATCTCGGCCGGGTTTGTGGTATTGAGCGAGTGACCGCGGTATTTGAGCGCCGCGAGGATGCTGTCGGTCGAGTTCACCAGCGCGATCCGGCCAGCATAGGTCTCGGCTTCGAATACATCCGCAAGCTTCTTTGGGCTGCCTTTGCTCTTGCGATAGCCGAGGCCGACCGTGCCCCAGAAATAGGGCATGCTGTGCTTGAGCCCGGGATCGAACTTCGGATCGGCGAACGCCGGATCGACATTCGCCATGTTCGGGATCTTGACATGATCGAGCGGCAGCAGCAGGTCGGCTCTGATCATTCGCTCGACATACTCACTGGAAGGGTAGATGACGTCGTAGCCCGGATTGCCCTGGCGCAGCTTCGCGAACAGCTCGTCGTTGCTGGCGAAGAGATCGTACCGGACCGAGATCCCGGTGGCATTGGTGAAGTCCTGCAGGGTCGTCTCACCGATGTAGGTGTCCCAATTGTAAACGTTGACCTGCCGTGACTGACCCAAAGCTCGTCGGCAGAGCGCCGGCAGGGCGGTTGCGATCATCAGCGAGCCGGCCATGAAGCGGCGGCGGCTGGTGAGGTTCACGGCGACGGGCAGGGGGCGACGAGGGGACATGGCAACCTCTACGTGTCAAGCATCTCACGCAACCATAACGAGACTGCCGGTCATCATGCCGATGGCTCTCCTCCTGTCAACGCGATCGGGCGTGCCCGTCGGCGGACAATCCGCCGGTAAGTTGCGGCATGCCGGGCACAGAGGCGGCGCCATTCTGAAGTGTGCCGACCTGGGCTTGATCAGTGTTCTGCGCGCCATCAAAGGATGACGAAATAGGCACAACTCGTTGCAACCCGAGAGAACGAAACGGGCCAGAGCCGCGGCTCGGCCCCAGTCCGGCTGCCGCGGCCCCAGCCGGACGCTCAAGTCTGCCCTGTCGGAAAGATCGCTGGCGACTGTCAACAGCAACGGAGCGCGGCTGCTCTTAAGCTCGCGGCGCCGCCGACAGGGAATTGAATCTAAATCACACTTGACATTAGTTCAATGACTTAGAGATACTAGCTCTACGCGAAGTTGAGCGGTCCCGCTGGGCGCCAAGCCGAAGGTTCTTGCTCGCCGCCGATCCGAATCAGCGCCGCGCAGGGCCGAAGGGAGTGTGGCCGACATGACGAGCGATCGAGCCACGGTCATGGTTCAGGCGCAGGAACGCCGCCGGCCGGACGTGAATCAGGATACCTCGAGCCCGCCGGTGCTGCCGGCCGGGGGGCGCACGGGTCGTGATCCGGCCTCAGCCCCATGGCCGGCCGCGAAGCCACTCCCCCGCGCGGGCGCTGATCGCACATTGCTCGACGTCGCTCAGCGCTATCTGGCTCCAGCGCTGAAGGCCGCGGCGGCGGCGCGGGCGCGCACGGCGCAGATCCGGGCGGCCTCGGTCGCGGCTGCGGACGCCGCCCGCCCGACGCCGAGGGAATACTGGGCTGGGTGGGCGGAGGATCTGCCTGCGGCGCTGACGTTACCGCCCATGCCGACCAAGGAGCCGAGAATGGATGAGACGATGGCCTCCTGGAGGATCCACGGCCCGAGCACCGGGGACGGCGGTAACTCAATGCCGGCTCGGCCGTCGGGTCCGGCGGCGCCGGCAAACCGCGGCCTGTCGGTCGCCGAGGCCGCGCGCGCATCCCGGATCCGCTTCCGGCCGCTGCAACCCGAAACGTCCGCTCGCCCGGCGGCGCCGGCCGGCAGCCCGCGAGCTGTTGGCGCGCCGATTCCGACCGCAGCCGGCAAACCCGCGGCACCGGCCGACACGGCACCGTGGTCGGCGAGCGCCGCGCCGGCGACGGCCGGTCCCGCAGCACCTCCGCCGGCGCCGTCCGAAGCGGATGAGCTCGCCCCGACCGCGGCC
>DATAOG010000468.1:0-2500 GCA_036265855.1 Geminicoccaceae bacterium
TCGGTGCCGACCTCTACGTCACGCTCGAGCCCTGCCCGATGTGCGCCCAGGCGATCAGCTTCGCGCGCATCCGCCGTCTGTATTACGGCGCCGCCGATCCCAAGGGCGGCGGCGTCGCGCACGGGCCCAGGATCTTCGAAAGCTCCTCCTGCCATCATGCGCCCGAGGTCTATGGCGGGATCGGCGAGCGCCAGGCGGCAGCGCTGCTGCGCGCGTTCTTCCAGGCCCGCCGCGCCTAGCCGCCGATGGCGCCCTGGGTGTTGACGTAGAGCGCGTAGACCGAGCGGCTCGCGGCCATGAACAGGCGGTTGCGCTTCAGCCCGCCGAAGCAGACGTTGGCGCAGCGCTCGGGCAGCGCGATCCGGCCGATCCTGGTGCCGTCGGGCGCGAAGATCATGACGCCGTCGAGCGCCTCGCTGCCCATGCCCCAGCCGCACCAGAGATTGCCGTCGACATCGCAGCGCATGCCATCCGGCGTGCCGCCCTCGGCATCGATCAGCACGCGCTTGTTCGTGATCGCCCGGCCGTTGGCGGCGACGTCGAAGGCCAGGATCTTCCGGTTGGGAACGCCGCGCGACTCGACCACGTAAAGGAGCCGCTCATCGGGGGAAAAACAGAGGCCATTGGGCCCGAGCACGTCGTCGGCGAGCAGGCTCGGCTCGCCGCTCTGGCCGTCGATCCGGTAGATCGCCTGCGGCACCTCCGACTCGGCCTTGTGGCCCTCGTAGTCGCCGAGGATGCCGAACGGCGGGTCGGTGAACCAGATCGAGCCGTCCGACTTCACGACCACGTCGTTCGGCGAGTTCAGCCGTTTGCCCTGCCAGCGGTCCATCAGCACGGTGATCGTGCCGTCGTATTCGGTGCGGGTCACCCGCCGGCCGTGCTCGCAGGTGACGAGCCGCCCCTGCCGATCGCGGGTGTTGCCGTTGGCGAAGTTCGACGGCTTGCGGTAGATGCGGACCTCGCCGGTCTCCTCCTCCCACTTGAGAATCCGATCGTTCGGGATGTCGCTCCACAAAAGATAGCGCCCGTCGCCGAACCAGACCGGCCCCTCGGCCCAGCGGCAGCCGATGTAGAGCCGCTCGATGGCGGCGCTGAAGATCCGGTACTTCGCGAACCGCTCATCCAGGATCTCGACGGCCGGATCGGGATAGCGCACCGGCGGGCGCCAGCCGCTCGAGGCATCGTCTCGGGTCATCCTCACTTCCCCCAGAGCCAATCGGTCTTATGCCTTGATTGCGAGCGCCGGCGCCGGCTTCAGCCCGACGCGCACCGGGTCGCCGTGCCGGAAGCGGCCGACCTCGGCGCTCGAGACCTGCGCGAGCACGGGCGTGCCGTCGCGAAGCTGTACCTGCACGCGCGCGATCGAGCCCAGAAAGCTCGCCGCGATCACCCGGCCCGGCCCCTCGGGATCGGGCATCAGCTCGACCTTCTCGGGCCGGACCAGGACCGTGACCGGCCCCTGCGCGACCGAGCCTTCGAGCAGCGGCACCCGCGTGCCCAGCACGAGCGCCGTGCCGGCGCTCGCCTCGCCTCGGATCCGGTTCGACAGCCCGACGAAGTCGGCGACCTGGGCGGTCCGCGGCCGCTCGTAGAGCTCGGCGGGCGGTGCCACCTGCGCGACCCGGCCGGCGAAGATCACGGCCACCCGATCGGCGATCGCGAGCGCCTCGTCCTGGTCGTGGGTCACGAACACGGTCGTGATCCCGACCTCGGTCTGGATCCGGCGGATCTCGTCGCGGAGCGTCCCGCGCACCTTGGCATCGAGCGCCGAGAGCGGCTCATCCAGCAGAAGCACCTGCGGCTCGATCGCGAGCGCGCGGGCGAGCGCCACGCGCTGCTGCTGGCCGCCCGAGAGCTCGTGCGGGTAGCGGTCGCCCTGGTGCGGCAGGTGGACGAGCTCGAGCAGCCGGTCGGCGACCTGGCGCCGCTCGGGCCCCGATCTCCGGCGCAGGCGCAGGCCGAAGGCGACGTTCTCGCGCGCGGTCAGGTGGGGAAAGAGGCTGTAGGCCTGGAACACCATGCCCATGTCGCGACGGCTCGCCGGCGTGTGGGTGATGTCGCGCTCGCCGAGCAGCACGCGGCCGGAATCGAGCCGCTCGAGCCCCGCCAGCGAGCGCAGCGCCGTGGTCTTGCCGCAGCCCGAGGGGCCGAGCAACGCCACGAGCTCGCCCGGCGCGAGATCGAGCGAGAGGCCATCGAGCGCGTTGACCTCGCCGAACCGGCGGCGCAGCTCGACCAGCTGCACCCGCACGCCGGCCCGCGCCGCAGGCTCGGCGCTCGCCGCCCGCGAGGCGGAGGGCGCAACCTGGGGCTGCGCGGTCATTCCTCGGCCACCCGCGCCCGCGCCCGGCTCTGGTCGATGAACGACAGGAGGAAGAGCAGGTTCGCCGCCAGCAGCAGCGCGGCGAGCGAGACCGCGACCGCGACGCTGGCGTCGCGCTTGCCCAGAAGATTGATCACGACCTGCAGCGTATCGAAGTTGAGCAGCGAGGAGATC
>DATAOG010000469.1:0-1916 GCA_036265855.1 Geminicoccaceae bacterium
CGGGGCCTCGCCGCTCAGCGGAATGACCTTGGCGGTCTCGTGCATCGGCGCGCCTTTCCGGTTGCCGTCGGAGGAAGCGATTCCGGCCAGACCGGCAGCGGTGCGGATCGCGCTCGCCCCGGCGCCGTTGGCGGCCACCCCGGTCCCCGAGTCCTTCGCCGCTGGCGGCGCCTCGGCGAAGAAATCGGCAGGTGTCAGACTGACACCCTCGTGTTCGGCAATCCTTAACAGCTGCTCCTGTCTTCTGGTCGGGATGGCCCCGCGGCGGATCCAGCCGCTGACCGCGGTCTGCCAGATTCCCAGGAGCTCGGCGACCCGCTGCTGCGAGCCGAAGCGCTGAACGATCTGCTCGACTGTAGCCCTGCTCATCGGCATATCCTCGCTTCCAATACACGTTATGTGATCGAGGTGTTGACTGTCAACACTGAACAGCATTAAATGACGTGCGTCGGAATCGTTGCGCGCCCGCCTGGGAACCAAGCGATGGCTCTGAGCGACAAACCTTCCGAGCGGCCGGTCTCGCGCGACCGGCCGTGGCTGTTCCGAACCTACGCGGGCCACAGCTCGGCCGCCGAGAGCAATGCGCTCTACCGGGCCAACCTGGCGCGCGGTCAGACCGGGCTCTCGGTCGCGTTCGACCTGCCGACCCAGACCGGCTACGACAGTGACCACCCGCTGGCAGCGGGCGAGGTCGGTCGGGTCGGCGTGCCGGTCTGCGCGCTTCCCGACCTGCTGACGCTGTTCGAGGGCATTCCGCTCGACCGGATGAACACCTCGATGACGATCAATGCCACCGCACCCTGGCTCCTGGCGCTCTACATCGTGGTCGCGGAGCGGCAGGGCGCGGTGCGCGCCAAGCTCGCCGGCACCGTCCAGAACGATCTGATCAAGGAATACCTCTCGCGCGGCACCTTCATCTTCCCGCCGCGCCCCTCGCTCAAGCTCACCGCCGACGTGATCGCGTTCACCTACCGCGAGCTGCCGGCCTGGAACCCGGTCAACGTCTGCTCCTATCACCTGCAGGAGGCGGGTGCGACGCCGGTCCAGGAGCTGGCGTACGCGCTCGCGGCCGCGACCCTGATCCTGGACGCGGTGATCGAAGGCGGCCAGGTGCCCGCCGCCGATCTGCCGCGGGTGGTCGGCCGGATCAGCTTCTTCGTCAACGCCGGGCTCCGCTTCGTCACCGAGATGTGCAAGCTGCGCGCTTTCGGGGAGCTCTGGGACGAGATCACCCGCGAGCGCTACGGCGTCGACGACGCCGCGCTGCGGCGCTTCCGCTACGGCGTCCAGGTCAACTCGCTGGGTCTGACCGAGCAGCAGCCGGAGAACAACGTCTATCGCATCCTGCTCGAGACGCTCGCGGTTGTGCTGTCCAAGTCCGCGCGCGCCCGCGCCGTGCAGCTGCCAGCCTGGAACGAGGCGCTGGGCCTGCCGCGCCCCTGGGACCAGCAATGGAGCCTCCGGCTGCAGCAGATTCTCGCGTACGAGACCGATCTCTTGGAATACGAGGACCTGTTCGACGGCTCGGACGTGATCGCGGCCAAGGTCGAGGACCTCAAAACCGAGGCGCGCGCCGAGCTGGCGCGGATCGAAGGCCTGGGCGGCGCGCTCGCGGCTGTCGAATCCGGCTACATCAAGCAGCGCCTGGTCGAGAGCAACCGCGCGCGCCTCCGGGCGATCGCGGCCGGCGAGCAGAAGGTCGTGGGCGTCAACTGCTTCACCGACACCGTGCCCTCGCCGCTCGCAACCGGGGTCGACGACGGCTTCCTCGCGATCGATCCCAGGGCCGAGGCGGAGCAGATCGAGCGCCTGCGGGCTCATCGCGCCGGGCGCGACCAGTGCGCGGTCGCGCTCGCGCTGGAGGAGTTGCGCCGCGCCGCGGCCGAAGGTCGGAACGTGATGGAGCCCTCGATCGC
>DATAOG010000470.1:0-6467 GCA_036265855.1 Geminicoccaceae bacterium
GTCGAGCAAGCGCACGTGGTCGGGCTCTCGATGGGGGCGTTCGCGACGCTGCACTTCGGGCTCGACCATCCAAGGCGCGCGCTGTCGCTCACGATCGCCGGGGTCGGCTACGGCGCCGAGAAGGCGCGCGAGGCCGAGTTCCGGACCCAGGCGGAGGCCGCGGCCCAAGGCTTCGAGACCCGGGGCAGCCGGGCGTTCGCCGAGATCTACGGCGAGAGCGCCGCGCGCGTCCAGCTGCAGGCCAAAAACCCGCGCGGCTGGCGCGAGATGGTCGAGTGGCTGGGCGAGCACGACCCGCAAGGCGCTGCCAACACGATGCGCGGCGTCCAGGCGCAAAGGCCCTCGCTCTACGACCTCGAGGACCGCCTGCGCCGGCTGGCGCTGCCGACGCTGATCGTCGCCGGCGACGAGGATGATCCGACGCTGCAGCCAGCAATCTTCCTGAAGCGCACGATCCCGGCCTCGGGCCTGCTGGTGCTGCCCAAGACCGGTCATCTGATCAATCTCGAGGAGCCCGCGGCCTTCAACGCCGCGCTCGCGGAGTTCTTCGCCCAGGTCCAGGCGGGCCGCTGGCTGCCGCGCGATCCGCGGGCCCGTCCCGACGAGATCATGAGAACGCGCTGACGGTTGACAGGCGGGAAGCCGACGCCAATAGCTGGGCCCGCCATGGGGCGGCGCCGGCGGGCGGAGCGACCGGGGGAGGGGATCACATGAGCGAAGCCCGTCTGGGGCGGGGGCGCAACGTCGCGCCGGAGTTCCTGGCCGATCGCGCCCGCTTCATCCGGCTTGAGACCCTGCGCCTGACAAAGATCGCCGGTGCCGGCCACTATTCCAGCACGTTCTCGGCGGCCGAGCTGTTCGCAGCGCTCTACTACGCCCATCTGCGGGTCAGGCCCGATCAGCCCGACTGGCCGGATCGCGACCGGTTCATCCTGAGCAAAGGCCACGCCGCGATCGGGCTCTATCCGGTGCTCGCCGATCTCGGCTTCTTCGACGCGGGCCTGCTCGATCACTACACCCGGCTAGGCAGCCCGTTCGGCGACCATCCGGACATGAAGCGGATCAAGGGCATCGACTTCAGCTCGGGCTCGCTCGGCCATGGTCTCTCGGTCGCGGTCGGGATGGCGCTCGCCGGGCGCGTGCAGCGGCGGGATTTCCGGGTCTACTGCATGCTCGGCGACGGCGAGCTGCACGAGGGCCAGATCTGGGAGGCGGCGATGGCGGCCAGCCACTTCCGGCTGCGGGCGCTGGTCGGGATCGTCGACCGCAACCGGCTCTGCATCGACGGCGACACCGAGGAGATCATGGCGATCGAGCCGCTCGAGGACCGATTCTCGAGCTTCGGCTGGAGCGTGCAGCGGATCGACGGCCACGATTTCGAGGCGATCCTAGGCGCCCTCGACGCGCTGGCGCCGGCAGGCACAGGCGCGCCGCAGATGATCATCGCCGACACGATCAAGGGCCGTGGCGTGCGGATGATGGAGGGCAACCTGAACTGGCACGTCGGCAACCTGGTCGGCCGCGACTACGATGCCGTGATCGCCGAGCTCGGGCGCGGGCTCGCTCCGGTTCCGGCACGGGGTTGAACGCGATGGCAGCTGAGGACGACGCGCCCGGGGCCGGCGCCGCCGGCCAGGACCAGAGCGATCTGTTCCGCGGCACAAGCGGGCCCGCGGACCTGACCGAGAGCGAGTCGGTCAAGGGCACTCCCGCCTCGCGCCTGCCGGCCTTCGTGCTCGGAGAGGAGCTCGCGGATCTCGCCGATCGCGACCCGCGGATCGTGGTCCTGACCGCGGATCTCGCCTCGGCCAACCGGACCATCGAGTTCAAGGCGCGGCATCCGGACCGTTACTTCGACTTCGGCATCGCCGAGAAGAACATGATCACCGCGGCCGCCGGCATGGCCGCCTCGGGGCTTTTGCCTTACGCCGCGACCTTCGCGGCGTTCTCCGGGATTCTCGCCGCCGAGCAGATCCGCACCGACTGCGCCTATCCCGACCTGCCGGTGCGGGTGGTCGGGACCCACTCCGGCATCTCGATGGGGTTCTACGGCACGAGCCACCATGCGACCGAGGATCTGGGCATGATGCGCACGATCGCGGATTTGACCGTGGTCTGCGCGACCGATGCCCGCCACCTGCGCGCGGTGCTGAGAGCCTCGCTCGAGCATCCGCACGCGATGTACATCCGGCTCGGCCGCGGCCGCGACCCCGACGTCTATGCCGAGGTGCCGGGCGGGCTCGTGCTCGGTCGCGCGATCCGTCTTCGGGACGGCGGCGACCTCGCGATCATCGCGACCGGCGCCGAGGTCCACCCGGCGCTCGAGGCCGCGAACCTCCTCGCGGAGCAGGGCATCGAGGCGCGGGTCGTGGACATGCACACGATCAAGCCGATCGATCGTGCCGAGATCGAGGCGGCCGCCGCGGACACCGGGGCGATCCTCTCCGTCGAGGAGCACAACGTGATCGGCGGCCTCGGTAGCGCGGTCGCCGAGATCCTGGTCGACTGCGGGCGCGTGCCCTTCGCCCGGCACGGCGTGCGCGACGAGTTCGCGCTGATCGGCCCGCCGGCCGCGCTCTACGCCCATTACCGGCTGGATCACGCCGGCATCGCGGCCGTCGCGCGCGAGCTGCTCGAGCGGCGGGTCACCTGAAGGCCAGCGCCTCGTGGCCCGCCGGGCCGCAGGTCAGCGCGGTGAGCTCGACCCGCCGGCGGGGCCGGCCCGCTCGGGCGCGCGTGCCTCCCAGGTCACGCGGGCGATCATCAGCTTCTGCACCTCGCTGGTACCCTCAGGCGATCGAGCGTCCGATCGGCGAAGCGCTCGACCTCCGCCGCCAGCGCCCGATGGGCGGGCTCGAAGAACGGCCACTCGAGCCAGCTGCGATCGGCCATAACTGGCCCCGCCGGGCGGACCGGCCGCCGGCACCGATCAGCTGGTGACGTCGCAGCGGTGCCAGATCTCCTCGGACCCGCCGCTGCCCGGGGCGAGCCTGACCGTCTCCTCGTTCAGCAGAATCATCAGGATCGTGCCCCCGGCGCCTCGCTCGCCCCGCGGCACGACATAGGAGAAGGCGTGGCGCGAGTAGTTGCCGGTGGTCTCGCTGCCGCCCGGGGTCACGATCGCGGGGCCGTCGATCGACATCACCCGGCCGTCACTCGCGCACCAGTTGCCGTCGATCGCATCGGCGCGCGCGCCCTCCGGCGTCATCGCGGCCGCGAGCATCGCGAGCCCGAGCACGGGACCAAATGCCTTTGCGGACATGGAAAGGGCTCCCAGCCGATCATCCGCAGCGAGAATACGGAGTCCGCATCCGATGAACAACGGCGCGTGATCGTCCGGTCGCCCGGCCCGACCGGAGAGCTAGCCGCGGCGGCGCTGCACGGCCGCGCGAGGCCGGATGCGAGCGCGAACCCCCTGGCCGGCGGGTCAGCCTGCAGCGTTCGGGAAGCGGAGCTCGCAGCGAACGCCCTCGGGGTCGAAGCTGAGGACGATCTCGCCGTCCAGCTCGTGGGCAATCCCGGCCTTGATCAGCTGAAAGCCGAAGCTCGTCTGCTTGGGCGGCTCGACCCTGGGTCCGCCCTGCTCCCGCCAAACCAGCACGAGCTGCCGCCCGCCGGCAATCGGCCCAGCGGGTCGAGGACCAAGCGGCCCTTGCCCTCGACCCAGCGCTCGCCGGCGTCCGCCCCGGCCAGCCGTTATTCGACGCGATACTCGCCGCCGCGCGCCATGAAGTCCTGAATCTTCGCCATGACGGTCTCCCGATCGCGCGCATCGACGTCTTCGAGAAAGCTCGCGAAATAAATCACCGCCGAATGAGCCCGGCGACAGGCCCTGGATCGCTTCCAGGTTGTCTGTCCCATCCCCAGGTGCCGACGCCGGCGGCATCGAGCGCCGAGCGCAGGTCTGCCAACGTCTCGCCGGGCTCCAGTTTCCGGAGCTCCTGAGGTGAGGCCAGCGGTCCCGCCACCGCACCCGGCCTCCGGCCGAGCGAGCGCCGCGGCTTCACGCTGCGGGCTTCAGGATCACGCGGCCGCGCACGCGCCCGGCGCGCAGGTCTCCGAGCGCCTGCGGCGCGGCGTCGAGCGGCCGGACATCGAGCGGGATCGGCGGCACCTTGCCGGCCTGGCCGAGCGCGATCACCGCCTGCAGCTCCTCGAGCGTGCCCACGTAGGAGCCGCGCAAGGAGAGCGAGCGCTGCGGCAGCAGCGGCAGCGGCACCGACAGCGCGCCGCCGAACAGGCCGACCACGACCAGCGTGCCGCCCTTGCGTAGCACGTCCATGCCAAAGCGCGCGGTCTGTGGCGCGCCGACGAAGTCGATCGCCGCCCTGACCCCGCCCCCGGTCAGCTCCAGCACCTTCCTCGCGGCATCCGGCGCGCCGTTGTCGATCGTCTCGAAGGCGCCGGCCTGGCGCGCGACCGCGCGCTTCTCGGGGTCGATGTCGGCGACGATCAGCTTCGCCGGCACGATCGAAGGCGCGATCTCGACGCCGCTGAGGCCAACCCCGCCGGCGCCGATCATGACCAGGTGATCGTCCTCGCGCAAAGGCGCCACCTTCTGGATCGCGCTGTAGGCGGTAAGCCCGGCGCAGGCATAGGTGCAGGCGAGCTCAGTCGGGATGCCCTCGTAGGGCACGAGATACTTCGGGTGCGGCACGATCACGTGGTCGCTGTAGCCGCCCGGCACGCGGGCGCCCAGGAACTTGGGCGAGAGGCACCACTGCTCGCGCTCGTAGAGGCAGATCGGGCACTGGCGGCAGCCGATCCAGGGGAAGGCGACCCGCGCATCGCCGATCCGGACCCCCCGGGCGTCGGGCCCGAGCGCCTCGACCACGCCCACGATCTCGTGGCCGAGCGTCAAGGGCAGGCTGGCGCCGAGCTTGGCGAGCTCGGCCCTGCGGCCATCGCCGAGGTCGAAATAGCCGTCGTTGATGTGCAGATCGCTGTGGCAGATCCCGGCCGCGGTCACCTGGAGCAGGACCTCCGTGCCCTGAGGCGTGGGCGTCGGCTGCTCGCGCAGCTCGATCGGCTGTCCCCATTCGACGATCTGGTAGCTGCGCATCTGTCCTCCACCCGGGCGTCGGTCCGACCGGCTCGGGCCGTCAGACCTCATCGACCAGAATCGCCCGGAAGTCATTGACGTTGGTCAGTGTCGGCCCGGTCACCACCAGGTCCTCGAGCGCGCTGAAGAAGCCATAGCCGTCATTGTCGGCGAGCCTGGCCTTGGCGTCCAGCCCGAGCGCCTCGGCGCGGGCGAGCGTGTCCGGCGTGATCATGGCGCCGGCGTTGTCCTCGCTGCCGTCGATGCCATCGGTGTCGGCGGCGAGCGCGCTGATCCCGGGCGCGCCGTTCAGCTGGACCGCGAGTGCCAGCAGGAACTCGGCGTTGCGGCCGCCGCGACCATGGCCGCGCACGGTCACGGTGGTCTCGCCGCCGGACAGCAGCACGCAGGGCGGCGCCACGGGCTGGCCATGCCGGCGGACCTGGAGCGCGATCGCCGCCATCACCTTGGCGACCTCGCGCGCCTCGCCCTCGATCGCATCGCCGAGGATCACCGGCTCGAGACCGCGTTGCCGGGCCATCGCGGCGGCCGCCTCGAGCGAGGCCTGCGGCCGCGCGATCAGGACGGTCTCGATGCCTTCGAGCCGCGGGTCGGCCGGCTTGGGCGTTTCGTCGGCAGCCGCCCGCAGATGCTCGACCACCTTGGCCGGCGCCTCGATCCGGTAGCGCGCGAGGATCGCCTCGGCGTCCTTGAAGGTCGAGGGATCGGGGACGGTCGGCCCGGAGCCGATCACCGCCGGATCATCGCCCGGCACGTCCGAGATCAGGAGGCTCACGACCCGTGCCGGATGGGCCGCGGCGGCGAGCCGGCCGCCCTTGATCGCCGAGAGGTGCTTGCGCACGACGTTCATCTGGCCGATATCGGCTCCGGACGCCAGCAGCGCCCGGTTGATCGCCCGCTTGTCCTCAAGCGTCAGCCCCGGCGCCGGCAGCGCCAGCAGCGCGGAGGCGCCCCCCGAGATCAGGCAGAGCACGAGATCGTCAGGACCGGCGCCGGCGGCGAGCTCCAGAATCCGGCGCGCCGCATCCTGGCCGGCGGCGTCGGGCACCGGATGGGCCGCCTCGACCACCTCGATCCGGGCGCAGGGAGCGCCGTGGCCGTAGCGGGTCACGACCAGGCCTTGGAGCCGGCCGGCCATGTGGCGCTCGACGGCCTGCGCCATCGCCGCGGCGGCCTTGCCGGCGCCGAGCACGATCGTCCGGCCGGGCGGCGGCGGGGGCAGATGCGGCAGGATGCCCTGGGCCGGCCTGGCCGCCTCGAGCGCCGCCTCGAGCAGCTCGCGGAGCAGCGCCTCGCTCTGGATGATCCGTTGCGGCGAACCCATCGTTGCGCTTGGCGCTGCTCCGTTGGCGCCGGCCCGAGCCGGCTCGGCGGGCCGGACCGTTCCGAGTTCCCAGGACGCCAT
>DATAOG010000471.1:0-3317 GCA_036265855.1 Geminicoccaceae bacterium
CTCGCGGCGATCCGGCATCAGGCCGGCCTGACGTAGCTCGTGATCAGCGCCTGATAGATCCGCGTCAACGCCTCGAGATCGGCGAGATCGACCCGCTCGTCGATCTGATGGATCGTGGCGCCGACCAGACCGAACTCGACCACCGGGCAGGCGTTCTTGATGAACCGCGCATCGGAGGTCCCGCCGGAGGTCGAAAGCTCCGGGGCCACGCCGAGCTCGCGCTCGATCAGGCTCTCGAGCAGCTCGCTGAAGGGACCCGGCCGGGTCACGAACGGCTCGCCGGAGGTCTCCGTACGCAGCTCGTAGCGGCCACCGACGGCCTCCAACCGCCGGCGGAGCCAACCGTCGAGCGATTTTGCGCTGTGGCGGTCGCCGAAGCGGATGTTGAAGGTCGCCTGCGCCTGCCCCGGGATGACGTTGCTCACCTGGTTGCCGACGTCGACCGAGGTGATCACGAGCTCCGAAGCCTGGAAGAACTCGCTGCCGCCATCCAGCGGCTCGTCGGTCAGCGCCGCAAGCATCGCGAGCAGGCGCGGGATCGGATTGTCCGCGCGCTCGGGATAGGCGGCATGGCCCTGCACGCCCGGCACGGTCAGCCACCCGGTCAGCGACCCGCGCCGGCCGATCTTGATCATCTGGCCGAGCCGCGCCGGGTTGGTCGGCTCGCCGACGACGCAGGCATCGAGGCGCTGGCCCTGCTCCTTCAGCCAGCCGATCAGCTTCCTGGTACCGTTGATGGCCGGCCCTTCCTCGTCGCCGGTGATCAGAAAGCTGATCGAGCCCGCCGGCCGATGCTCGGCCAGAAAACGGGCCGTCGCCGCGACGAACGCGCCGATCGCGCCCTTCATGTCGACCGCGCCGCGACCATAGAGCTGGCCGCCCTCGATCACGCCTCCGAACGGGTCGACCCGCCAGCTCCCCGGGTCGCCAGGCGGCACGACGTCGGTGTGACCGGCGAACGCAAAGTTCGGCGCATCCCTGCCCATGCGCGCGAAGAGGTTCTCGACCGGCGCCGTCCCGGGCTCCTCGAACCTCAGCCGGTGACAGCGGAAACCGAGCCGCCCGAGCACATGCTCGAGCACCGCAAGCGCCCCCTCATCGGCCGGCGTCACGCTCGGACAGCGGATCAGGGTCTGGGTGAGCGCGACCGGGTCGGTCAGCTCGCTCATGTCCGCAGCAGCTCGTTGATCGAGGTCTTCGCGCGGGTGCCGGCGTCGACCCGCTTGACGATCACCGCGCAGGCAAGGCCCGGCCCGGGCCGGCCGTCCGGCAGCGCCGCTCCCGGCAGCGTGCCAGGCACCACCACCGAATAGGCCGGCACCCGCCCCTGGTAGATCTCGCCCGACGTGCGGTCGACGACTTTGGTCGAGGCGCCGATGAAGACGCCCATCGCCAGCACCGCGCCCTGCTCGACGATCACGCCTTCGGCAACCTCGGAGCGGGCGCCAATGAAGCAGTCGTCCTCGATGATCACAGGCGTCGCCTGTAGCGGCTCGAGCACGCCGCCAATGCCGGCGCCGCCCGAGATGTGCACGCGCTGGCCGATCTGGGCGCAGCTCCCCACGGTCGCCCAGGTATCGACCATGGTGCCGCGCTCGACCCGGGCGCCGAGATTGACGAAGCACGGCATCAGCACGACGTCCGGCGCGATGTAGGCGGAATGCCGCACGATGCAGCCGGGCACCGCGCGGAAGCCGGCCGCGGTGAACTCGGGCGGCCCCCAGGTCGCGAACTTGGACGGGATCTTGTCCCACCAGCGAGCGCCGCCCGCACCGCCTTCGATCACGCTCAGCGGGTTCAGGCGAAACGACAGCAGCACCGCCTTCTTCAGCCACTGGTGCACGCGCCAGTGACCGTCGACCTTCTCGGCGACCCGGAACTGCCCCGCGTCCAACCCGGCGAGCGCCGCCTCGACCGCCGCCCGGATCGGTCCGCCGGTGTCGACTCCGATCCGGCCGCGCTGCTCGAAAGCGTCGTCGATCACGCGCTCGAGCGCCGCCTCGTGCATGGTTCGATTTCCTTCTCGTTGGTGGCGCGCGCCGGAAAATCGGCCGGTAGGCTATCGGAGCCGCCCCGACTGTCAACTGCCGGTCCGCAGTGCGGGACGTCCGGCCAGCGGCGCCGGGACATTGTGCCGCCGCCGGGCGTCCCCTAGATAGTCGCCATGGTCCAGGCTCGCTCATGCGCCGGCGCCGCCGCCTCGGCTTTGCCGCCGGGCTTTCTCGAGGCGATCGACCGCCTCCTGGGTGGACGCGGCTGGAGCATCGACCCCGAGCGGATCCGATCGCATGCGGCCGAGCCG
The DNA here is from genome assembly GCA_036265855.1 of Geminicoccaceae bacterium. Classification (GTDB taxonomy): domain Bacteria; phylum Pseudomonadota; class Alphaproteobacteria; order Geminicoccales; family Geminicoccaceae; genus DATAOG01. The sequence continues at coordinate 2,303 of DATAOG010000471.1, forward strand.
TGGGGCGCGGCGCGCGGCCGTTCGCCGCTGCTGCTGCGCCCGGCGACCACGGCCGAGGTCGCAGCCCTGCTCCAGCTCTGTCACGCCCAGCGCGTGCCGGTCGTGCCGCAGGGCGGCAACACCGGCCTGGTCGGCGCCGGCGTGCCGGACGCGTCCGGACGACTGGCGATCCTGTCGCTGGGCCGCCTCAACCGGATCCGCGACGTCGATCCCCTGAACGACACGATCACGGTCGAGGCCGGCTGCGTGCTCGAGACCGTCCAGCAGGCGGCGGCGGAGGTCAACCGGCTGTTCCCGCTGTCGCTGGGCGCGCAGGGCTCCTGCCAGATCGGCGGCAATCTCTCGAGCAACGCGGGCGGCATCAACGTGCTGCGCTACGGCATGGCGCGGACGCTCGTGCTCGGGCTCGAGGTCGTGCTCGCCGACGGCCGGATCTGGGATGGTCTTCGGGCGCTTCGCAAGGACAATACCGGCTACGATCTGAAGCAGCTGTTCATCGGCGCCGAAGGCACGCTCGGGGTGATCACCGCGGCCGTGCTCCGGCTGCTGCCGCGGCCGCGCGAGCGCCAGACGGCGTGGCTCGCGGTGCCCTCGCCGCAGGCAGCGGTCGCGCTGCTCGGGCTGGTCCGGGAGCGGCTGGGCGAGACCGTGAGCTCTTTCGAGCTCCTGGCCGGCGGCTGCGTCGACCTGGTGCTGCGGTATCTGCCAGGCGCTCGCGCGCCGCTCGCCCGCAAGGCGCCATGGTACGTGCTCGCGGAGGTCGCCTGGTCGCTCGAGAGCGGGCTTAGCGCCGAGCTCGAGCGGGTGCTCGAAGACGGGCTCGGGCGCGGCCTGATCCTGGACGGCGTGATCGCCAAGAGCGAGGCCGAGCGGCGGGCACTCTGGGCGCTGCGCGAGAATCCGACCGAAGCGATGGCCCGCGAGGGCCTGGTGCTGCGCCACGACATCGCAGTGCCGGTCTCCCGGGTGCCGGAGCTGATCGAGCGCGGCGCCGGCGTCCTGGCCGCCGCCGTGC
>DATAOG010000472.1:0-4308 GCA_036265855.1 Geminicoccaceae bacterium
AGCTTGCGGATCTCCAGCGGGTCCTTGCCGAGCGCGTAGGCGATCTCCTCGATCAGGCGTTCGGCGCCGATCACGCCCTGCGGACCGCCAAAGCCGCGGAAGGCGGTGTTGGAGACCGTGTGGGTACGCCAGGGCTGGGCCTTCAGCCGCACCGCGGGGTAGAAATAGGCGTTGTCGGCATGGAACAGCGCCCGGTCGGTGATGGGGCCCGACAGGTCGGCCGAGAAGCCGCAGCGCGCGGCATAGGTCATCTCGACGCCCTGGATGCGGCCTTCCTCGTCGAAGCCGACCTCGTAGTCGACGACGAAATCATGCCGCTTGCCGGTGATCGTCATGTCGTCGTCGCGGTCCAGGCGGATCTTGGCGGCGCAGCCGGTGCGTTTTGCGACCAGGGCGGCGACGCAGGCGAACAGATTGCCCTGCGTCTCCTTGCCGCCGAAGCCCCCGCCCATCCGCCGGCACTCCACCGTAACGGCGTTGTTCGGCACGCTCAGCACCAGCGCCACCATGTGCTGGACCTCGCTCGGGTGCTGGGTCGAGGCGAGCACCGTGACCTCGTCGTCCTCGCCCGGGATCGCGAGCGCGATCTGGCCCTCGAGGTAGAAGTGGTCCTGGCCGCCGATCGCGATCTTGCCCGTGATCCGGTGCGGCGCCTTGGCGAGCGCGGCCGGGGCGTCGCCGCGCCTGAGCGTCAAGGGCTCGGTCACGAGTGTGCCGTCCGGCCCGGCCGTCTCGACGTCCAGCACTGCCGGCAGGTTCTCATATTCGACGACCGCAAGACGCGCGGCGCGGCGGGCCTGCTCGCGCGTCTCCGCGGCGACCGCGAACAGGGGCTGGCCGACGTACTCGACCACGCCCGCGGCCAGCAGCGGCTCGTCGTGGCGATGGGTCGGGCTCACGTCGTTAACGCCGGGAACGTCATCCGCGGTCAGCACCAGCAGGACGCCCTCCGCCTGGCGCACGGGCGTCAGATTGAGGTGCCTGATACGGGCATGCGCGCGCGCGCTGATGCCGAGATAGACGTGCAATAGACCCGCGGGCGGCGTGATGTCGTCGATGTAGGTCGCACTGCCGCTGACGTGCTTCCAGGCGCTGTCATGCCGGCGCGCCTGGTGCACCCCGCCCTCGATCCGCTCAGCCGCGAGCCGGTCAGACATGGGCGAGGCTCCGGTCGCCGACCAGGCGGGTCTCGGCCGCGGGATCGGTGGTCTCGATGAACAGGCGGCGGAGCAGGTTGGCGGCGACCCTGGCGCGGTAGCCGGCACTTGCGCGCCAGTCGGTGATCGGCGTGAAGTCTTTGGCGATCGCCGCGGTTGCCGCCTCGAGCGTCGCCTGGGCCCAAGGCCGGCCGATCAGCGCCGCCTCGGCCTCCAAGGCGCGCCGGGGGGTCGCCGCCATGCCGCCGAAGGCGATCCGCGCGGCCGTGATCCCGCCATTTTCAAGCGTCAGGGAGAAGGCGCCGAGCACCGCCGAGATGTCCTGATCGAAGCGCTTGCTGATCTTGTAGGCGTGAAACCGAAGGTTTGGCGCGGGCTTCGGCAGCACGACCGTCTCGACGAACTCGGAAGGCCGACGGTCCTGCTTGCCGTAGTCGATGAAGAAGTCCTCGAGCGGCAGCTCGCGGCGTTCCCGTCCGCGCCGGAGCACAAGGCGGGCGCCGAGCGCGATCAGCATCGGCGGGCTGTCGCCGATCGGCGAGCCGTTGGCGATGTTACCGCCGATCGTCCCGACGTTGCGCACCTGCTCGCCGCCCAGCCGCCGGAACACCTCGCCGAGGTCGGGATAAAGCTTGGCCAGAACCGGCATGGCCTCAGCATAGGTCACGCCGGCGCCGATCGCGAGAGCGTCGCCCAGATCATCGATCCGTTGCAGATCCCGGACCCGGCCGATGTCGACCACCCGATCGAGCACGCGCAGATCCTTGGTGACCCATAAACCGACGTCGGTGGCGCCGGCGACGATCCGCGCGTCGGAGTGCTCGAGCAGGAGCTCAGCCAACGCGTCGGCGCTTGCCGGAGCGTAAAACCAGCGCCCGCCGCCCTCGCCGACCGTGACCGTCGTCTCGTCCGTGAGCTGCTCCAGACGCGCCACCGTGTCCGGCCGCGCGGCCGCGAGCCGGTCGGGCTCGCCCCGAGAGAGCTCGAGCATCCGGTGCGCGGCGGCTACGATCGGCGCATAGCCCGTGCAGCGGCAGAGATTGCCGGCGAGCGCGTCATCGACCTGCCCGGGGCTCAACGCCGTGTCGCTGCGCTCGGGCCGGGCGGCGTTCTCGTAGAGCGCGAACAGCGACATCACGAAGCCAGGCGTGCAGAAGCCGCACTGGGCGCCGTGGCACTCGACCAGCGCCCGCTGGACCGGATGCGGGCTGCCGTCCGGGCCGCCGAGGTCTTCGACCGTGAGCAGCTGGCAGCCGTCCAGCTGGCCGACGAAGCGGATGCAGGCGTTGACCGCCCGGTAGCGGATGCGGCCGTCGCGCAGGCGGCCGATCGCGACCGTGCAGGCGCCGCAGTCACCCTCGTTGCAGCCCTCCTTGGTGCCGGTCCGCCACTCGACCAGGCGCAGCCAGTCGAGCACGGTCATGGTCGGGTCGACCCGATCGAGCTCGCGCAGTTCCTGGCCAAGAAGAAATCGGACCTGCTGGCGCATGGGTTTACCTCTCGTCAGCTGCCACGATAGGTCGAATAGCCGAACGGCGAAATGAGAAGTGGCACGTGATAGTGCCGCGCCGGCTCCGCGATCCCGAAACGGATCGGCACGACGTCGAGGAAGGCGGGCTCGGGCAGCATCACCCCACGGGCTCGGAAATAGTCGCCGACATGGAAACGCAGTTCGTAGACGGCGGGCCCGAGCCGCGGGCCTTCGAGCAGCGGCGCCGGCGAGCGGCCATCAGCGTTGGTCGAGACCCGGGCGAGCCGGTTCGACTGTCCGCCGTCCAGGCGGAACAGCTCGATGACGATGCCGGCCCCGGGCGTGCCGTTCATCGTGTCGAGCACATGCGTGGTGAGCCGGCCCGCCACATCTGCCGCAGGGCTGGTCATGGGGTCATGGCTCCCCGGGAAGATTCCTGCACAGCCGTTTTGCGCATCCTTTCGCCACCTCCCTGCCCAAGGTCCCCGCCAGGCGCCCCAACACCGCCGGGATGCCGGCCTGCCGATCCGAAGATTTCGACCTCGACGCCGGCTCGATCGGCTAAGCTTTGCGACCGACGACCCGCCTGCGGGCAGGAGCAGGAGATTCGAGCTAATGAGCGAATTTCGCAAGCCCCCGACAGCGCAGCCGACCGCGATGGGCCGGGAGACCTTCGTCGCGACCTTCGGCCCCGTCTTCGAGCACTCGACCTGGATTGCGGAGGCGGCGTTCGACCGCGGCCTACCCCTGGATGCCGATCGGGCGGAGGGTCTGCATCGGGCGCTCTGCGCCGTGCTGCGCGCGGCCTCTGAGAGCGAGCAGCGAGCCCTGATCGTGGCGCATCCGGACCTCGCCGGGCGGCTGGCCCGCGCCGGCCGGCTGACCGCGGATTCGACCAAGGAGCAGGCGAGCGCTGGCCTCGACCGCCTGACCGATGCCGAACGGGCGCGCTTCATCGGGCTCAACGCCGCCTACCGGGAGCGCTTCGGCTTCCCGTTCGTGATGGCGATCAAGGGCCGGAGCAAGGCCGAGATCCTGGCGGCCTTCGAGCATCGGATCGGCAACGACGCCGCGCTCGAGCACTCGACCGCGCTCGCGGAAATCGAGCAGATCGCCTGGCTGCGTCTGTCGGACCTGCTGCCGGCATGAGCGCCGGGACATAGCGCCGGTGCGGCGCGTCACGCGGGCTGCGTGATCGCAGCGGCGCAGGCGGCGACCGGCTCGCCGGGGGTCGCGTGATTTCGGATATCTCGTCGCGGCGACCCGCGTCGATCCGCGGGGTCAGGAGCGTCACACCGAGGGATAGAGACCAACGGCTCGAGGACCAGGTCCAGCGATCGGCGGTGGGCGCGATGTTCAGGACCGAGGCCAGGAGGCGTCGCGCAGCCAAGCCACTTCAAGGTTCGGCTGCCAGATCGAGCGGGAGCCGCCGCCGCGGTCTCGCCGGCTGAGTACCCATCGAACGGCGCCTGCGACGAGTGCGCCCGCCCGCGATTGCGATCACGACGATCGCACTATCCGCGCGCCAGAGTGCCCAGCACGGGTGGCTCGCAACCGTGCACTCTAAGTAGGAATGACAAGCACCCATCATGGCCTCGATCGACATAATGCGCCGCGTTAACCAATTGGCTAATCCTTTGTTCGTAGCCAGCCAGCGTGGTCCATGCGATCGTGGGAATC
>DATAOG010000473.1:0-6021 GCA_036265855.1 Geminicoccaceae bacterium
TGATCAAGATCATCAACATCGTCGCGCTCCTGATCCTCGCCGCCCTCGGCCACAGCTGATCATAGACAAGCGGCGGGCGGCACAAATAGCGCGGAAGTGTACAATCAGCGCGTACTTCTGGGCGCATCGATGCGTAACTTAAGCGTCACCGACGCCCTACTCGTGCGCCATTGATCCGCCACTCATGTGTTACCTCGTTTGATCGATCGCTGGCAGCAGAATCAAATAAGTAGGCGCGAAAGCTCGGCCGGCGGCGCCGCCCCGTCCGCAAGCTCAGCGACCATTGGGATTGCCGGGAGTCGTGGGCTCCTGGGCCCCCGGCGGGTTGAAGCGGCCGATGTTGCCGAGGAACTGCTGCAGCACGCTCAGCTCGTTGCCCGAGGTCGGGGTCTCGCGGTCGACCAGCGCGACGGTGCGGGCGTCGGCGAGGTTGCGCTGGTCGACGTTTTGCAGCACGCCTTTGTCGTCGAAGGTGATCTCGATCACCTTCTGGTCGACTACTTGATCCTGGTAGAACGACTTATGCTCGCTGCGCTGGCTGATGTAGTACCAGACCCGGGGACTGAAGGTCGCGACCGCCGACGGCGAGCCGAGCAGCTGGGTCACGCCGTCCTGGGTCGTGCGGCCGGGCTCGAGCTGGTGCAGGCTCGCCTCGTCGAAGCGGTAGCCGTGCGTGGTGATCTCGGGCGTGCAGCTAACAAGCATGAGCGCGGCGAGCGCCGCCGTGCAGCCGGTACGTGCCATCGTCTTGATCCCTCGACGCGTCGCTGCCAGTCTAGCAGGCGATGAGCCGAGCACAACCAGCCTGGCCGGGCGCCGCCGGTCTCCCGGCCCGGCGTCCGCGTCTGCGGGGTCTGGTCGCCTGGAGCGGTGGGCTCCAGGCCCGGCGTGCGGCGCGCGCCGCCCGGCAGGCGGCGGCGCACCGGCTCTATGGCGATCTGGTCGGCCGGGCGCGGTCGCCCGCCTTCTTCCGTGACCTCGGCGTGCCCGACACCCCCGAGGGCCGGTTCGAGATGATCGGCCTGCACGCCGCGCTGATCCTGCTGCGGCTGCGGCGCGAGGGCGCTGCCGGCCGAGCATTGGGCCAGGCGCTGTTCGATCTGATGATCGCCGACTTGGACCAGAGCCTGCGCGAGCTCGGGATCGGCGACCTCGGGGTCGGGCGGCAAGTCAAGCGACTCGCGGGCCAGTTCTACGCCCGCCTGCACGCCCTCGACGTGGCGCTCGGCGATGGCGCCGCTGCGGACCGCCTCGGGCCGATGCTGCGCGCCAACGTCTGGGGCGGCGGGCGCGAACCTGACGCCGACCAGGTCGCGACCCTAGCGGACTATCTGGTTCGCTCCGCTCGATGCCTGGAGAGCCAGAGCGCCTGCGCGCTCCTCCGCGGCGAGGCGGCGTTCCCCGACCTTAAGGCCTGAGGCGCCGCGGGCAAGCGCTCGGCAAGGCCATTGACCCCCGCCTCGCCTTGGCCCTAAGTTGGCCGCGGCTTGGTCCCTCGAGGCTGCGGTCGCCTCGGAGCGGAGTTGCTGGTGCCGCCGAGGAACGAGTTCGCCCGTCCGGTCGTGGTCGAGCCCTGGCCGGAAGACGGGATCGCCGTGCAACTCTCGGCCGATCCGGCCGAGCTCCGGGCGCTGGCGCGCCGCTTCGATCTGCTCGAGCTGACGGCGCTGAGCGCCAAAGGCCGGCTGGAGCGACGCGCGCCCGGCGACGAGATCTGGTTCGTCGGCCGGCTCGAGGCCGACGCGGTCCAGGCCTGCGTGGTCAGCCTCGAGCCGGTACCGGCACGCGTCCGGCAGCCGATCGAGCGCGGCTTTCGCAAGGTCGCGGGCCCCCTCGAGCCCGGCGCGGCGGCGCCGCCCGCGCTCTGGCTGATCGACGACAATGAGATCGAGCCGCTGACCGGCCGGACGATCGATCTCGGCGAGGTCGTGGCGGAGGAGCTGGCGCTGGCGCTCGAGCCCTATCCGCGGCGCGCCGATGCCGAGGCTCTGGTATCGGAGCGTCTGGGCCCCAATATCAGCTTTGGCGCGCCCGAGCCGTCCGAGCCGCCGTTGGCTGCACTAGCGCAGCTCAAGGACAGGCGCGCAACGTGATCGCCGGCGCGCAAGCCGAGGTCGAGACCCATGGCAGTACCGAAAGCGAAAGTATCGAAGTCGAAGCGCAACATGCGCCGTTCCCACCACCGGTTGCGGCGCGTGAACTTGGTCGAGTGCAGCAACTGCGGCGAGTTCAAGCTGCCCCATCACATCTGCCAGGCCTGCGGCTGGTACAACGGACGGGAGGTTACGGCGCGGGTCGCGGACAGCGCCGCAGCCTGAGCGGTCCGCAGCCGTGCTGCTGACCATCGCCCTCGACGCCATGGGCGGCGATCACGCGCCGCGGGTGGTGATCGCGGGGGCCGACATGGCGCGGGAGCGCTTTCCCGGCCTGCGATTCCTGCTCTATGGCGATCAACAGGAGCTGAAGCGCTGCCTCGAGGGCCGCGCCGCCCTGTCCGCCCGGGCGAGCGTCCTGCACACGCCCGACCAGGTGGGTGCCGACGCCAAGCCCTCGCAGGTGTTGCGTCAGGGCCGCAACACCAGCATGCGCCTGGCGATCGATGCGGTCCGCGACGGCGCCGCCAGCGCCGCGGTCTCGGCCGGCAACACCGGCGCGCTCATGGCGCTCGCCAAGTTCGCGCTCAAGACCCTGCCCGGCATCGAGCGGCCGGCGATCGCCAGTCTGGTGCCGACCCGCCGCAGCGAGGCGGTGGTTCTCGACCTCGGCGCCAACGCCGAATGCGACGCCGCCAACCTGGTCCAGTTCGCCGTCATGGGCGAGGTCTTCGCCCGGGCCGTGCTCGGCTTTGCCAAGCCCACCGTCGGCCTGCTGAACATCGGCACCGAGGACGTCAAGGGCCACGACAAGATCCGCGAGGCCGCGGCCGCCTTGCGCGCCAGCGACCTGCCGATCGAGTTCCGCGGCTTTGTCGAGGGCACCGACCTGACCAGCGGCAAGGTCGATGTCGTGGTGACCGACGGCTTCACCGGCAACGTCGCGCTCAAGGTGGCCGAGGGCACGGTCGCGCTCTACAGCCAGTTCCTGCGCGAGGCTTTCCGGAGCTCGCCGCTTGCCAGGCTCGGCTATCTGCTGGCGCGGCCGGCGCTGCAGCTGGTGCGCCAGCGGCTCGACCCCCGCCGCTACAACGGCGCCATGTTCCTCGGACTGAACGGCATCGTCGTGAAAAGCCACGGCGGCACCGACGCGCTCGGCTTCGCAAATGCGATCGGCGTCGCGGTCGATCTGGTGCAACAGGGAACCAACGAGCGGATCACCGCCGAGCTGCGCCAGCTGGAGCAGGAGGCGTTGCGCGCCCGGCCCGCGCGGGCCTCCTGACGCGCAAGCCGCAGGCATGCTCCGCGCGCGCATCGTTGGCAGCGGCGCCTATCTGCCGGCCCGGGTGGTCACCAACGACGACCTCGCCCGGATCGTCGACACCAGCGATGCCTGGATCGTCGAACGGACCGGAATCCGCGAGCGTCGCGTCGCCGCCGACGGCGAGCTGACTTCGGACCTCGCCCGGGCGGCGGCCAGCGCCGCGCTCGCAAATGCCGGGCTCGGGCCGGAGCGGGTCGATCTGATCGTGGTCGCGACCTCGACGCCCGACCACACGTTCCCGGCCTGCGCGATGGCGGTGCAGCGCAAGCTCGGGGCGGTGCGCGCGGTCGGCTTCGACCTGCAGGCGGTGTGCAGCGGATTCATCTTTGCCCTGTCGGTGGCCGACAAGTTTCTGGTCACCGGCCAGGCCAAGACCGCGCTCGTGATCGGCGCCGAGACCTTCTCGCGCCTGCTCGACTGGCAGGACCGCACGACCTGCGTGCTGTTCGGCGACGGCGCCGGGGCGCTGGTGCTGCGCGCCGAGACCGGCACCGGCACGACCTTCGATCGCGGCATTCTTGCCACCCATCTCGGCAGCGACGGCCGCCATTACGAGGATCTCTACGTCGATGGCGGGCCGTCCTCGACCGGCACCACCGGCCATCTGCGGATGCACGGCCGCGAGGTCTTCCGGCACGCGGTCCACACGCTCACCGCCGCGAGCCAGAGGGTGCTCGAGACCGCTGACCTGACGATCGACGACATCGACTGGCTGGTGCCCCATCAGGCCAACCGGCGAATCCTGGACGCGGTCGCAAGACGCCTGGGGATCGCCGAGGAACGCGTTCTGGTGACGGTCGATCGGCACGCCAACACCTCGGCCGCCTCGATTCCGCTGGCGCTGGCCGAGGCGGCCGCAGCCGGGCGGTTGCAAAGCGAGCAGCTGCTCGTGATGAACGCGATGGGCGGCGGCTTCACCTGGGGTGCGGCGCTCGCTCGCTGGTAGGCGCCATAGGCGGCGCCGGCGCCGGACTCCGACCCGGTCGATAGCCAGGCTTCGCCTGTTGACGGAACCCGCTGAAAGCGTTTAGTTTTTTGATCGCAGCTTTTGCGAGGTTCCGGGGCGATGAAGGGCAGGACCCTGACCAGGGCGCAGCTTGCCGAAGCGGTTTATCAGGAAGTCGGGCTGTCGCGCAGCGAGTCCGCCGACCTGGTCGATCGGATTCTGACCGAAATCGGCGATTCCCTGATCGCCGACGGGGTCGTCAAGATCTCGTCGTTCGGGACCTTCTCGGTGCGCCGCAAGGGACGGCGGATCGGGCGCAATCCGAAGACCGGGGAGGAGGTGCCGATCATGCCCCGCAGGGTGCTGGTGTTCCGTCCCTCGCAGCTGCTCAAAGACCGGATCAATGGCCACGGCAACACCGCGCCCGACGCGGAGGAGGATTGATGGTCGGCTCGGCGGAAGGCGCCACCAACGGCGCGACGAGGCAGAGGCCCGGGATGCGACCACCGAAATCACCGACCGCGTTCCGGACCATCAGCGAGGTCGCGAGCGAGCTCGGGGTCGCCCAGCACGTGCTGCGCTTCTGGGAGAGCAAGTTCCCGCAGGTCCGGCCGATGAAGCGTGGCGGCGGCCGGCGCTATTACCGGCCCGAGGACGTCGAGCTTCTGCGCCAGATCCGCTCGCTGCTGTACGAGGAAGGCTACACGATCAAGGGCGCCCAGAAGCTGCTGCGCGGGCAGAAGCGCACGCCCGACGACGACGACAGCGCCGACGGCGAGGCTCCTGTTTTGATTCCGGAGAGCGAGCCCGAGGCGCCGGTGGCGGCGCCGGCCGAGCCAGCCCTGAGCGTGCCGCTCGCGCCCGAGGTGCGCTCGCGCCTGCGCCGGCTCCGTGACGAGCTGGTCCAGTTGCGCGCGGCGTTGCGGGAAGCGGCCGACTGATCACGTTCGACGGCCGCCGACGTTGCCGCCTGGTCGGCGGATCACTATAACAGGCCGGAGACCTGCCTCCGCGGCTAGGTCTCCGAGCGGTCGGAGCGTAGCGCAGCCTGGTAGCGCATCAGTCTGGGGGACTGGGGGTCGCCGGTTCAAATCCGGCCGCTCCGACCACCTCTGCAACTCCTCGAAGCAGCTGACCGAGCTTGGGTGAGCCGAGCGGACGCCAGGAACCGATCGTGGACCAGCGCGCACCCGATCGGGTCGACGCCTGGGTCTGCCACGTGAACGTCGGATCGCGCGCGGAGGCCTTGCGGATCGGGCGCGCGTTGGTCGAGGAGCGGCTTGCCGCCTGCGCCAATGTCGTCGACGGCCTGAGCTCGCTCTACTGGTGGCGGGGCCGCCTCGAGGAGGCGGGCGAAGCCTTGCTGATCCTCAAGACCAGGGGCGAGCTGGTGCCGGCGCTGATCGAGCGGACCAGACAGCTGCACAGCTACGAGTGCCCTTCGGTCGTGGCCCTGCCGATCGCGGCCGGCAACCCCGACTATCTGCGCTGGATCGCGGCCGAGACCCGCTCCGCCTGAAGCCGACGCTGGCCGGCGGCATTCCGATTTGATATAACCAGCAGTTGATGGCGGCTGGCGGAAGTGTGCTGACGTGACGGCGGCGGCGCAGGCGCTGCGCGTGCTCGGGCGGGCGCTCGATCTCGTGCTGCCGCCGCGC
>DATAOG010000474.1:0-4505 GCA_036265855.1 Geminicoccaceae bacterium
CCGAAGGTCATGCCGGCGGTCGCCGTCACGGCGCCCCGAAACTCGGGCACGCCGAACATGTCGAGCGGCACCAGCGCCGCGGCGCCGCTGCGGGCCTCGACCCTGATGAACGCCGCGAGCGTCAGCGCGGCGATGATGAGCGCGATCGCAGCGAGCCAGGTCGACGCACAGGCCTCGATCGCGGCCAGCGCGAGGCCGCCGAGCCCGAGCGCGCCCAGGACCTGGGCCGGCGCATCGAACTTGCGATCCTGCGGATCCGAGCTTTCCGGGATCGTCGGCAGCGCCAGGGCCAGGGCCGCGAGTCCAAGCGGCACCACGACCAGGAAGATGCTGCGCCAGCCGAAGCGGCCGATCAGGAGGCCGCCGATCGCCGGGCCGATGGCCAGCGCAAGCCCGTTGCAACCGGCCCAGATGCCGAGCACTCTGCCGCGCTCCCGGGTATCCGCCCAGACCACGCGGATGATCGCGAGCGAGGCCGGTAGCAGCAGCGCGGCGCCGACCCCGGCGACCGCGCGCCCGCCGATCAGCACCGGAATCGAGGGAGCGACGGCGCAGACCAGGGATGCCGCCGTGAACACGGCCGCGCCCGCCATGAAGACGAGCCTGCGACCATAGAGATCGGCCAGCAGCCCGCCGGTGAGCAGCAGCAGCGCGTAGACCAGATTGTAGCTGTCGACCACCCATTGCAGCGCCGCGACCCCGGCCTGGAACCAGGTGCCGATCGGCCGCACGGCGAGGTTGACGACCGAGGTGTCGACCTGGGCGATCAGGACCGCCATGCACAGCGTGAGCAGCGTCAGATACCGGCGTCGTCGCGGCTGCGGCGCCTGGTCGCGCGGCCGGGCGCCGAATGATGGAAATTTGCCAGACATCGACGTCTCCGATCGATGTTCCGTTGGCCGAGGCTATCGCCGCCCAGCGCGCTCAAGTTTCGATGGCTATCGAAACATCGGCCATCGGACCGGGTTAGGTTCCAGGAAGAGGAGATCCGAGATGGCCTACGAACCGAACGTCGCCGCCGTGGCTTCGCTGATCGCAGACCCCGCCCGGGCCGCGATGCTGACCGCCTTGCTCGATGGCCGGGCCCTGCCCGCGGGCGAGCTGGCCTATGCCTCCGGCGTGACCCCTCAGACCGCGAGCTCCCATCTCTCGAAGCTGCTGGCGGGCGGCCTTCTGGCGCTCGAGGCCGAGGGCCGGCACCGATATTACCGGCTGGCCGGCTCCCAGATCGCGCAAGCGCTCGAGCAGCTTGCGGCGATCCGACCGGCCGGACCGGTCCGGCGCAAGGCGCTGAGCGCCGAAGCAAGGAAGCTGCGCTTCGCCCGCTGCTGCTACGATCACCTGGCGGGACGGCTCGGGGTCGCGGTCACGCGCGCTCTGCAGGAGCGAAGCTTTATCGTCGCGGCCCCGGAGAAGCGCTTCGAGATAACGCCGGCCGGCCGCGGCTGGTTCGGCGGTATCGGCCTCGACGTCGCGGCGCTGAGGCCGACCCGGCGCGGGCTCGCCCGCCAGTGCCTCGACTGGACCGAGCGCACCCACCATCTGGCGGGGCCGCTCGGCGTCGGGCTGTTGCGGGTGCTGTGCGCGCGCGGGTGGCTGCGGCGCTCGAAGGATTCGCGGGCGGTCCTGATCACACCGGAGGGACGGCTCGAGCTGAAACGTCAGCTCGGCCTCGACGAGCCGGCGTTGCGGATACCGGCATCCTGAAGCCGGAATCGGGTGCGCGACAACCTCCTGGTGCCCGGCGGCGCCTGGCTCTATCCTTTGCTGCTGGATGCACGTCGCGCGGGCCGTCGGCATGGCAGCCAAAGTCCTCTTGATCAGTACCGGCGGGACGATCGCCTCGCGCTTCGACCCGAAATCCGGCCGGACCCTGGCCTCGGCGCGCGGCGAGGACCTGCTGGCGCAGGTGCCTGAGCTCGCGAAGTTTTGCGAACTCGAGATCGATGACTTCGCGACGGTGTCGAGCTTCGACATGTCGGTCGGGCTGGCGTTCAGGCTCGCAGAGCGGATCAACGCGCAGCTCGCCCGCCCGGAGGTCGCGGGCGTGGTCGTGACCCACGGCACCGACACCATGGAAGAGAGCTGCTATCTGGCCGACCTTCTGCTCCAGTCCGAGAAGCCCGCGGTGTTCACCGGCGCCCAGCGCGCGCACGACGATCCGCTTCCCGATGGCCCGAAAAACCTTCTGAGCGCGGCCCGGAGCGCGGCCGCGCCCGAGGCGGCGGGGCTCGGGGCGGTGATCTGCTTCGCCGATCAGATCTACGCCGGGCGCGACGTGACCAAGGTCAGCGCGAGCGCTCTCGCCGCCTTTCATTCCTACGATAAGGGCGCCCTCGGCGAGGTCGACGGGGCGCGGGTGATCATTCACCGCCGGCCGGCGCGTCGGCGGACCTTCCGGCTCGATCGGACGCCCGATCTCCAGGTGCCGCTGATCCGGCTCACTCTCGGCTTCGATGTCCGGGTCGTGGAAATGACGCTGGATCTTGGCCTGGACGGGCTCGTGATCGAGGCGTTCGGGCGCGGCAACGGCCCGGCCGCGCTGGTGCCGGTGATCGAGCGGGCGGTCGCGTCCGGGCTGCCGGTCGTGATCACCTCCCGCTGCCCGAGCGGCCGGGTCGAGCCGATCTACGGCAATGGCGGCGGCAAGGACCTGCTGGATGCCGGCGCGATCTTCGCCGGCGACCTCAAGGGCCCCAAGGCGCGCCTCCTGCTGATGGTTTTGCTGAGCGTCCCGGACACCAGAGGGCGTGTTCGCGAGATATTCGCCGAACTGGCCCCCTGAACGGTCGATATCGGGGTTGCCGAGCACGCCGGCACTGGTCCTGGCGGCGGCGCGATTGATCATGAGAATGGAGTCCCGGAACATGGGCATTCTGCGCGCTCGAAGCGATCTGGCCCGCGGGATCGGCGCGGGCTAGGCTGCACGCCCGGACCTGAACCGTGGAGAACAAGGATGGCCGCGACCGCCGAGATCGTTGGCAAACCGATTCAGCCGCTCGATCCGAGCTTCCCCAAGGGACCGTTCACGATCGCCAGGGCGAGCGGCGCGAAATGGCGGGTCGGTCTGCGGCCGCATTTCGAGTACCGCGACCTCGGCATCGAGGATGCCACGCGGGGCAAAGTGCTGGCCCAGGTGATCCGCGCCCGGCAGCCTTGCGAGGGACCCGGCGACGAGCACGCGCATGCGCTCGATTTCCAGATGGTCTACATTCTCAAGGGCTGGATGAAGACCCAGTTCGAGGGCGTGGGCGAGCGCACGCTCGAGACCGGCGACTGCATGTACCAGCGGCCGGGCATCGCGCACCGGGTGCTCGCCTATTCGGACGACCTCGAGGTGCTCGAGATCACGATTCCGGCCGAATTCGGGACGGAAACCGTGGCGCCTTGAGACGTCGCGGGGGCAGAGAGCTGATGATGGCGCCGCCAAGGGGCGCCAGCGGTGAGATGATCCGACCCGCTTGACGACGCTCGTCCTGCTCGTCTTTCTCGCCGTCTATCTCGGGATGGCGATCGGCCGCTGGCCGGGGTTGCGCGTCGATCGCACCGGGATCGCGCTGCTCGGCGCGATCCTGCTCTACGCCTGCGGTGCGGTCGACGGGCCGGCGGTGCTGGCCGCGATCGACGTGCCGACGATTGTCGTGCTGTTCGGGCTGATGATCCTCTCGGCCCAGTTCGCGGTCTGCGGCTTTTACGACTGGTGCTCGGCAAGGATCGCGAGGGCGGCCTCGCCCGCGGCGCTGCTCGCGGTCACGGTCGTCACCGCCGGCCTGCTCTCGGCGGTGCTCGCCAACGACGTCGTGGTGTTCGCGATGACGCCGATGCTCTGCGCCGGCCTGATCCAGCGCGGCCTCGATCCGCGCCCGTTCCTGATCGGGCTCGCGGGCGGCGCCAACGCCGGCTCGGCCGCGACCATCATCGGCAATCCGCAGAACATTCTGATCGGCGAGATCGGCCGGCTCGATTTCTGGAAATTTCTCGCGGCCTGCGGGCCTCCGGCCCTGGTCGGGCTCGCTTGCGTCTACCTCGTCATCTGGTGGCAGTGGCGCGGGCGCTTTCCCGCCGGCCCGGACCGGTCCGACCACGTTGCACCGCCCGCGCTCGACCGCCTCGGGCTCGCCAAAGCCCTGTTCGCGACCGGGCTGCTGCTCACCCTGTTCGCGACCGGGCTCGCGCACGTGACCGGCGTGCTGCTGGTCGCGGGCTACCTTCTGATCAGCCGCCGGCTCGCGACCCGGACTATGCTGGGCCTGGTCGACTGGCACCTGCTGGTGCTGTTCTGTGGCCTGTTCGTGGTCACCCATGCGCTGGCCACGACCGGCCTGCCCGACCGGGCGGTGCTCTGGCTCGAGGCCGCGCGGCTGCATCCGGAGCGCCTGCTGGTGATGACGCCATTGACCGTGGTCGGCGCAAACACGATCGGCAACGTGCCGCTGGTCGTGCTGCTGCTCTCGGTGCTGCCGCGCCTCGGCGACGGCGCGCTCTATGCGGCTGGCCGTGCTCTC
>DATAOG010000475.1:0-2536 GCA_036265855.1 Geminicoccaceae bacterium
CGCAGCAGGGAATGGTGGTCGCGCAGCTGGTCGGCGACATTGACCGCCTGCGGCCCGAACTCGCCCTCGACCAGGGGCCGCCGCAGCCGGTCCGCCGGCGCCGTCGAGAAGCCGCCATTGGCCTCGGCCGACCACTGCATCGGCGAGCGCACGCTCTCGCGGCCGGCGATCGCGAGGTTCTCGGCCATGCCGATCTCTTCGCCGTAGAACAGGACCGGCGAGCCGGGCAGCCCGAAAGCGAGGCTGTAGACCATGCGGATGCGCGCCTGATCGCCGTTCAGCATGGTCGGCAGGCGGCGCCTGATGCCGCGGCCGTAGAGCTGCATCTCCTTGTTCGGCCCGAACGCCGCGAACGCCTCCTCCCGCTCGGCCTCGGTCAGCTTGTCGAGCGACCATTCGTCGTGGTTGCGCACGAACATCGCCCACTGGTCGTCGACTGGCAGGCTCGGCAGCGCCCGCAGGCCGTGGATCAAAGGGCCCGCGTCCTCGCGCACGATGGCGAGCGCCAATGACTGATTGAGGTTGAAGTTCAGGCACATCTGCAGCTCGTCGCCGTCCTCGTCGCCGAAGAAGCGACGCGTGTCTTCGGGCTCGAGGTTGACCTCGCCCATCAGGATCGCATCGCCGCGGCGCCGGTCGAGGAAGGCGCGCAGGTCGCGCAGCATCTTGTGCGGATCGAGCCGGCCGGCGATGCCGTCGAGCTCGAGCAGGAACGGCACCGCGTCGACCCTGAAGCCCGACAGCCCGAGCTCGAGCCAGAAGCCCGCGATCTTGGCGATCTCGTCGCGCACGTCCGGGTCGCCGATGTTGAGGTCGGGCTGATACTTGTAGAAGCGATGCAGATAGTACTGGCCCGCCTGCTCGTCGTACTGCCAGTTACTGGTTTCCTGGTCGGGGAAGACCAGCCCCTTGGGCCCGTCCGCCGGCGGCTGGTCCTGCCAGACATAGAAGTTGCGGTAGCGGCATTCGCGATCGGCGCGCGCGGCCTGGAACCAGGGATGCTGGTCGGAGCTGTGGTTGACCACGAGATCGGCGATCACCCGGATGCCGTGCTCGCGCGCGGTCCGCAGGAAGACGACGAAGTCGCCGAGCGTGCCGAGCCGCGGGTCGACCCCGTAGTAATCGGTGATGTCGTAGCCGTCGTCGCGGTTGGGCGAGGGATAGAACGGCATCAGCCAGAGGCAGGTCACGCCCAGCCCGTCGAGATAGTCGATCCGCTGGGTCAGCCCGGCGAAGTCGCCGTAGCCATCCCCGTTGCCGTCCTGGAAGGTCTCGACGTCGAGGCAGTAGAAGATCGCGTTCTTCCACCACAGGTCGCTGGCGCGGGCATTGATCATGGCGCCTGCTCAACGAGGCCGGCCCAACCACGTTCCCCTGCCCGCGCCGCTTCGTTGCGGTCAGCGCGAGGGCGTCAGATCGCGCTCGAACAGTCGGCCCCATTGCGGCATCGGCTCGGCAATTCCGGCAAGGCGCAGGCAATGCCAGGCGAGCGCATGGTTGCTCGAGGTCACGGGCTTGTCGAGCTCCGCCTCGATGCCGGCGACCGCCTCGACCAGGCGCAGGCTCGTGCAGGAGACGAACACGGCCTCGACCGGCGCCGAGCGGCCGAGCCGGAGCGCCGCGTCCCGGATCGAGGCCGGATCGATCCGCGCCGCCCGCCGGTCGTCCTCCTCGTTAAACGAGCCCATCACCGGCACCTCAAAGCCGCGCGCCTCGATGTAGCCGCGCATGAAGCGGTTGATGTCGTCCCGGTAGGGAGTAAGCAGCGCGACCCGCCGCACGTCGAGCGCGCGGAAGGCGGCGAACGCCGCGGTGATCGGCGTCGTGCACGCGATCCCCGGCCGCACCTCCCGGATCAGCTCGAACACGCGCTCCTCGCCGATCACCATCGAGGCGGACGTGCAGCCGAAGCCCACGACATCGAGCGGCAGGCCGGGCAGGATCAGGCCCGCCGCGTCGGCAAGGCGCGCCTCCATGGCCTGGAGCGTCGCGGGCGTGATCGCGGCATCGTTCAGGATCCGGCTCTGGTACAGCGCGACTCCCGGCAGGTCCAGCAGGAGCCGCCACTCGTGCTCGATCGTCTGATCGGTCGCGAGCACGACCAGACCGATCGCCGCCCGCTCCGCGATGCCGCGGTCGAGCCGGTGCGGCAGATCGCGATGCTCGATCACCTGGTCATCCTGAATGACGGTCACTCGCCATCTCCCCCACCCGGCGCCCCGCATCTGATCGGTGCCCGTTGTCATCAATAGCCCGACAGTGCTCTCGATCCAATGCGGGCGATCGACCGACGCCGAGCAAAGGGCGGCTTGATCGCGCGGCGCGGGTTGCCTACAAGGCTTCAGCCCAACCAGGCGAGCGAGGCCGAACCTCGCCCGTGGGGCGGTAGCCCCGCCACCAGACCAAGCCGGAGGCCCGCGCGATGCGCGTCTATTACGACACCGATGCCGATCTCAATGTGATCAAGAGCAAGCGCGTGGCCGTGATCGGCTATGGCAGCCAGGGTTTCGGGCATTCGAACAATCTGCGCGACAGC
>DATAOG010000476.1:0-3782 GCA_036265855.1 Geminicoccaceae bacterium
CCGTGATCAGGCGCGCGAGCGCCGTGATGATCGTCTCGAGCATGACGTCTCCCAAAAACGGATCTGCCGGCCTGCGGTGAAGGTGTCGGCCAAAGTCGTGTAAGAAAACTTGCCTTGCCCGCTCGGCGGGCTCGCCAAGCAGCCCCGCCGGGATCGGTGGCGGGCGCTCAACCGCGCACGCGAGGCATGTGAATGTAGGGCCAGGGCCCCGGCAGCTCGCCGAGCGGCACCTCGATCAGCGCGGGCTCATTGCGGGCGAGCGCGTGCTCGAGGGCGGCATGCAGCTCGTCCGGGCTCGTCGCGCGCTCCGCGAACAGCGAGAAGCTGGCGCCGAGGCGGACGAAGTCGGGGTTGGTCAGATCGCTCGCGATCACCCGGTTGCCGTAGAGCTCGCGCTGGATGCGCTTGACGTTGCCGTAGGCACGATCGTTGAAGACCACGGCCACCACGTTGATGCCGTACTGGGCAGCGGTCGCGAGCTCCTGGACGTTGTACATGAAGCCGCCGTCGCCTGCGATCGCGACCACGGCGCGCTCGGGCAGCGCGACCTTGGCGCCGAGCGCTGCCGGATAGCTGAAGCCGAGCGTGCCCTGGTAGCTGCTGCTCAGGTACTGGCGGGGACCGTGGACCGGGAACGCGAGCCGCGCGACGTAGCCGATCTGGGTCAGGTCCTCGACCAGGATGCCGTCCTCGGGGAGCGCGGCGCGGAGCGCATCGATCAGCTCGTACTGCGGGGCGAGCTCGCGCCGGAGCAGCGCGCCGACCTCGGCCTTGACGCTCGCGACCCGCGCGCGCCAGGCCGGGCGCCGGTCGCTCCGGATCGCCGGCAAGAGCGCCCGCAGCGCCGCTCCGGCATCGGCCAGCAGCGCCACCTCGGGCTGCGCATGTCGGGATATCTCGGTCGGATCGAGGTCGATCCGGATCACCTTCAGGTCCTGGTCGACGCCCCAGTCCATCTGCACCCGCTGGAAGCGCGAGCCGACCGCGAGCGCGACATCGACCTCGGGCCAGAGCCGGTGCGCGGCGGTGATGTTGAGGCAAAGCTCCGAGCGCCCGTCCATGACGCCAAGGCCCATCCAGCCCGCGACGACGGGGGCGCAGAGGCGCTCCGCCAGCTCCCGCACCTCCGGGCTCGCGCCATGGGCGCCGCCGCCGGCGAAGATCATCGGCCGCGCCGCCCGGTTCAGGAGCCCGGCCGCGCGCTCGAGCGCGTCCGGATCGGGCTCGGGGTGGACGACCGGGGGTGCCGCGCCCGGCGCGCTGGCGACCCAGCCCTCGCGCGCCATCACGTCCATCGGCATTTCGAGCGCGGCTGGCCGCGGCCGGCCGCGCCGCATCTTCGCGAACGCCTCGGCGACCAGATCGCCCGCGTCCTCGGGGGCGTCGATCCGGGCCGCGAATTTGGTCAGGCGCTGCATGATCCCGAGCTGGTCCGGGATCTCGTGCAGCAGCCCGGCGCCGCGGCCGATCCAGCGGCTCGGGATCTGGCCGGACAGGCAGAGCACGGGCAGGCTCGCGCCGTAGGCGGTGGCGAGCGCTGCGGTCGTGTTCAGAAAGCCCGGGCCCGGCACGACGCAATAGACGCCGGGACGGCCGGTCGCGGCGGCGTAGCCATGCGCCATGTAGGCGGCCCCCTGCTCGTGCCGGGTGACGATCACCCGCAGCTGCCCGGCCGCGTCGTAAAGCGCGCTGAACAGCGGGTCGTTCTGCACGCCGGGCAGCACGAACAGCGTGTCCGCGCCCTGCGCCACGAGCGCCAGTACCAGCGCCTCGCCTCCGGTCATCCTGGTCATCGCCGCCGTTTCCTCCGGGCCTGCCCGAGCCTCGCCGACCTTAGCCAGCGCGCGCTTGGCTGTGAACCGCAGCGATGCCATGAAGAGCGCGGGAGCGCCGATCTGATGACCGCTCGATGCCGCGTGCCTTGAGGCAGCTGATCGCCGACCGCGCCGCCCTGTTCGGGCTGGCCGTGATCGCGCTGATGGCGCTCGCGGCCGCGCTGGCGCCAGACTTGGCGCCCTACTCGCCGGACGAGCAGTTCTTCGACGGCCTGACGCTCGAGGGCGCGCCCCTGCCGCCGAACGGGCGCTTCTGGCTCGGCACCGACCTGCTCGGCCGCGACCTGTTCTCGCGCCTGATCTTCGGCGCCCGGACCTCGCTGATCATCGGCATCGCGGCGAACGGCGTCGCCGTGCTCACCGGCACCTTGCTGGGCGTGGTCGCCGGCTATTTCGGGGGCTGGGTCGGGGCCGCGATCATGCGCTTCACCGACCTGATGATGGCGTTCCCGGCGCTGTTGCTGGCGATCGCGCTCGCCGCGATCTTCAGCCCATCGCTTTGGATCGTGGCGCTGGTGATCGCGATGGTCAACTGGGTCCAGGTCGCGCGCGTCGTCTATACCCAGACGCGCGGCATCGCGGAAAAGCAGTTCATCGAGGCCTGCCGGGCGCTCGGCGCGAGCACCGTGCGTATTCTTGGCCGCCACGTGCTGCCGCATCTCGTGCCGACCATGCTGGTCTGGGGCACGCTCGGGATCGCGACCACGGTGCTGCTCGAGGCGACGCTGTCGTTCCTGGGCGTCGGGGTCCGCCCGCCGACCCCCTCCTGGGGCAACATCATCTTCGAGAACCAGACCTACTTCGCGACCGCGCCCTGGCTCGTGTTCTTTCCGGGGGCGGCGATCCTGCTGCTGGCGCTGTCGTTCAATCTGGTCGGCGAGGCGCTCCACGACGCGCTCGACCCGACCCAGCGGGGGCGCGGCTGATGCTGGCCTATCTGATCAAGCGGTTCGGCCAGGCGGCCTTCATCCTGATCGGGATCACGGCGGTCACCTACGTGCTCGTCTACCTGGTGCCGGCCGACCCGGTCCGGCAGATCGCCGGCCGCAGCGCCACGCCCGAGACCGTGGAGAGCATCCGCCGCCAGCTCGGGCTCGATCTGCCGCTCTGGCAGCAGTATCTGCGCTACCTCGGCCATCTGGCGGAGGGCGACCTCGGCCGTTCGTACATCCAGAAGACCGAGGTCAGCGCGCTGATCGCCTCGCGCCTGCCCGCGACCTTGCAGCTGATGGCGGCCGCGATCTTCGTCGAGCTGCTGATCGGGCTCACGGCCGGGATCGTCGCCGCCACCAAGCGCGGCCGCCGCGGCGACCGGGCGGTCATGATCCTCTCGTTCGCGGCGGTCTCGGCGCCGCAGTTCGTGGTCGGGATTCTCCTACTTTACGTCTTTGCCGTGCGGCTCGGCTGGTTCCCGATCGGCGGCTACGGCGGCTTCCGTCACCTGGTCCTGCCGGCGGTCACGCTCGGAATCCTGGGCGGAGGCTGGTACGCGCGCATGACCCGCTCCTCGATGATCGACGTCTTGCGCCAGGACTACGTCCGGACCGCGCGCGCCAAGGGGGCGAGCGAAGCGCGGGTCGTGCTCGTGCACGCGCTGAGGAACGCGGCGCTGCCGGTGATCGCGATGATCGGCCTCGACATCGGGATCTTCATGAGCGGCGCGGTCGTGGTCGAATCGGTCTACGGCTGGCCCGGCATCGGCCAGCTCGCCTGGCAGGCGATCCAACGGGTCGACATCCCGATCATCATCGGCGTGACCCTGGTCGCGGCGGTCGCGATCGTGATCGGCAACCTGCTCGCCGACCTCGCCGCCCCCTTCATCGACCCCCGCATCAAGCTCCGGTAAATCTTTGTGCATCCCCCTCCGATCCCTACCCGGAGTGAGAAGGTTCTGAGATGATTCACTCGTCCGAATTCCAAAATATGAACCTTAACTAGAGATTCTTC
>DATAOG010000477.1:0-1780 GCA_036265855.1 Geminicoccaceae bacterium
GATCGCTCGCGCCATCGCCGGCTCGACCTCCAGCTGGGCGCGGATCCGCTCGAGGATCTGCAGCTCGTGCCGGCGCAGGCGGCTGTCGGCCGCGATCACGTCGCAGGCGATCGCATAGGCGGTCTCGCGCAACTGCGCCGAGAGCGCCTCGCGGATCTGCACGAACACCCGGTCGCGGCCGCCGGCTTCGGCCAGAAGCTTGGAGCAGACGGTCGCGATCCGCGTGGCCGCGCCCCGGTCCATGCCCCGGAAAACCGGCAGATGGTTGACCAGATCGCCGATGATCCGGATCTCCGCATCGTCGATCTCGTGATCCGCTTCGGCCGCCGCCACCATCGTGTAGACCAGAGCTTCCTGCGCGCTCAGCATCGCGATCTCCCGCCGACCTGACTGACCCTCCCAGTCCATAGGGGCCCGCAGATTGACGCCCGGTTAACCAGTCGGCGACGACGGCTGGCGTCCCGGGGAACCCCGGCCACGGGCCTGGCGTTCGTAAGCTCGCCAGCCCAAGCCAAGAGCGCGCGGATGCAGTTCCGTGAGCCTTCATTCAGCCCGATCGGCGCCGCGCGCGGGCTCCTCCTCGGGCTCGCGCTGCTGGCGATGCCAGCTGCCGCCGCCGACCGGAGCACGATCGAAGGCTATGCCGAAGCAGTCCAGGCCGCGATCGCGCACCCACCTGGCGACGTCCGGTTCCTCAAAGACCTCCAGGAGCGGCTGATCGAGCTCGCCGCCGAGCGGCGGCAGGCGGCCGGCGCGCCGCCATTGCGGCCCGATCCCGGTCTGCGGACCGCGGCCCGCGCGCACGCGCTCGACATGCTCGAGCGGGGGTATTTCGATCACGTCACCCCGGATGGCCAGGACGTCAGCGACCGGGTCGGGATCCTCGACCGGCGCTTCATTGGCACGACCGGCGAGAACCTCGCCCAGGAGAAGGGGATCCCGCTACCCGATCCGGGCAGGCAGATCGGGCCGCTCGCGCTCAGGATCGTCGATGGCTGGATGCATAGCCCCGAGCACCGGCGAAACCTCCTCGACAGGCGCTACACCGATTTCGGGCTCGCGGCCGCCGGCCAGGGCAAGCGGATCGTGATCGTCCAGGATTTCGGCCGCCGCGACGCGAGGCTCGCAGAGCCCATGCCGCTCGAGGTCGAGCAGGATACCGAGCTGCCGCTCAAATTCGAGCGCGGCGGCACCGGTCCCTTGCCGGAGCGGTTCGCGTTCGCGCCGCCTGGCAGTCCGGTCAAGGACCTCGTGCCGCTGCCGCTGTCGGCGAACCAGGTCGCGGTCGGCCCCGGCGAGTACCGGCTGAAGTTCTATATCCCGACCATGCGCCAGGACCAGTTCGAGGTCGTCGACGGACCGGCGCTGATGGTCACTCCAGCCCGCTCGTCGCGGACCTCGGCGGCCGCGCGGCCGTGACCGCCGACCACCCGGCGCTGGTCAGAGCACCATCCCCGCGCCGGTCCTGCGCACCCGGAACCAGCGCAGCCCGTAGCCTTCGAGCGACAGTTGCAGAGTGCCATCGGGCTGCACCTCGCAGGGCGCGTCGGCCAGAAGGTCGGTGAGCCCGAGCCAGCCCGTCACGTCACCGAGATGGAGCCGGGTCCGGCAGCGCCGGCGGGACAGGTTGTGGACCGTGATCACGGTGCGCTCCTCGACATCGTAGCGCAGCGCGATCACGCCCTTGTGCGGGCCCGGCAGGACCTGCCAGGCGCCGAAGCCGACCTCCGGGCAATGCCGGCGGCAGCGGATCAGGTGTGTCATCCAGCGCAGCAGGGAA
>DATAOG010000478.1:0-6160 GCA_036265855.1 Geminicoccaceae bacterium
GAGACCGGGGTGTCCGGCCATCCACGATCCGATCTGTCTTTGCGCGATCTTCGCGAGCCTGCTCGCGGCCGGTCCCGGCCCGACGCCGGCCCCGCCCGAGGCGGTCGGGGGCGCCCGATACCGCCTGCCGACGCGCCGACCGGGCCGCTCGCGCCCCGTCCCGCCGTTCGAAGCCCGCGACCCCGCCCGCCTTCGGCTGATCCGCCCGATCCACCTCCGCTGCGGCGCCGACCGCGACGGATGCCTCCTGCCCATTCAGTCGGAGACGAGCGATGTCTCGCAAACTCACCGGCGCCATGCTGGGCGGCGCCCTTCTGCTCGCCCCGCAGCTGGCCTCAGCGCACATCACGCTCGAAACCCAGAAGGCCTTCGCCAACAGCTCGTACAAGGCGGTGCTGCGCGTGCCGCACGGCTGCGAGGGCAAGCCCACGACCGCGATCAGGGTCCGGATTCCCGAGGGCTTGATCGCGGTCAAGCCGATGCCCAAGCCGGGCTGGCAGCTGGCCGTGGTCAACGCAAAATATCAGCACCCCTACCGGTACGAAGGCAGCGAGGTCACCGAAGGGGTCAAGGAGATCGACTGGAGCGGCGGCAAGCTGCCCGACGAGTTCTACGACGAGTTCGCGTTCATCGGCCGCCTCACCGACTTTCCGCCCGGCACGGTGCTGAGCTTCCCGACCGTGCAGGAATGCGAGGATGGCGCCGTGCAGCGCTGGATCGAGATCCCGGCCCCCGGCCAGAACCCGGACGACCTCGAGGACCCGGCACCGCAGCTGACCGTGGTCGAGGGCAAAGGCGGCGACGACGACTGAGCCCGGCCGCATGACCGCCCGCCGCGGCGCCAGCCGGCGCCAGGCGGCGATCGTCGTCCTGCTGGCGGCACTGCTGACCGGCATGCTGCCGACCGCGGCCCGCGCGCATGCGGTCCTGCTCGAGACGAGCCCGGCGGCGGACGCGGTGGTCGCCCGCGCGCCGGCGGCGGTCCTGCTGCGCTTCAACGAGCCGGTCCGCCCGATTGTCGTGCAGCTCCTGCGCGCCGAGGACGAAGCCGCGCTGAGCCTGCCGCCGGTCGAGGCGACCGACACGCGACTCCGCCTGCCGCTGCCACAGGGCCTGCCCGACGGCAGCTACGTCCTGAGCTACCGCGTGACCTCGGCCGACGGTCACCCGGTCGCCGGCAGCTTCGTGTTCAGCGTCGGTGCCGGGCCCGGGCAGGCGATCGCCTCCCCGGTCGACCGTTTCGACGTCGCCTGGAAATGGCTGGGCGTGGCCGCGCGTGCGCTCTGGTACGGCAGCCTGCTGCTGGCGGCCGGGCGCGCTCTGTTCCTCGCGCTGATCCGTGCCCCACAAGCGATCGCGCCACGCCTGAACCGCGGCCTGATCCGGCTGGCGATCGCCGGCATCGCGAGCGGTCCGTTGCTGCTGGCCGCCGAGGGCGGCGGTCTGCTCGGCGGCCCGCCGGGCTCGCTGCTGAGCCTCGAGCTCTGGCGGCTGGCGCTCGGCTCGTCGGTCTTCTGGACGGTCGCGACCGGCGCCGCGGGGCTCGCGATCCTCGCCCGCGCGCGCGATCGGCGGTTCCCGCTGCTGGCCGGCGCGCTGGTCGTGGCGCTGAGCTTCGGGCTCTCCGGTCATGCCGCGACCGCCGGCCCGCGCTGGCTGACCGCGCCGGTCATCGCGCTGCACGTGCTGAGCGCCGCCTTCTGGGTCGGCGCGCTCTGGCCGCTCTTGCTCGCGCTCGGCGGCGCCGAGGCGAAAACCAGGCTGCAGGCGTTCTCGACCCTGGCGGTCGGCGCGATCGCCTGCCTGATCCTCGCCGGCACCGTGCTCGCCGCGCTCCAGCTCGGGTCGGTCACAGCGCTGGTCACCACCGACTACGGCCGACGCCTGCTCATAAAGCTCATCCTGGTCATGGGCCTGCTCGGCCTCGCCGCGCTCAACCGGCTGGTGCTGACGCCGGCAATCGGGCGCAGCGGGCGTGCCGAGCGCGGCCTGAGGCTGACGATCGCGACCGAGCTCGCGCTGGCGACGGGCGTGATCGTCCTGACCGCGAGCCTCGGCGCGGTGCCGCCGCCGCGCGCGCTCGCCGCGCAGGCCGCCGCCCGACAGCAAGTCGCCGACGGCCAGCGAGACTACGCCGTCTACGCGACGCTTCGCGGCTACAAGCTTGTGCTGGTCGCGACCCCGGCGACCGCGGGCGTCAACCGGATCGATCTCTACTTCACCGGGCCCGACGGCCGGCCGGCGGCGGCCAAGGCCGTCGAGCTCTCGGCAACGTTGCCCGCGCACGATGTCGAGGCGCTGCGCCTTGCCGCCTCGCCGGTCGAGCCCGGCCATTTCCGGGCGCCTGCACGCCTGCCGCTCGCGGGCGAGTGGCAGATCCGGGCCGGTCTCGTGATCGACGATTTTACAAGGCTCGACTTTCGCACCAGGATCGTGATCGTGGGATGACGTCTGGCACACCCCGGACCCGGAGGAGCAGATGGCAAGGAGACTGAGGATCGCGGCCGCGCAGCTCGGGCCGATCCATCTGGCCGACGATCGCGCGCGCGTGGTCGGACGCCTGTGCGCGCTGCTGCGCGAGGCGCACGGCATGGGCGCGAAGCTCGTGGTCTTCCCCGAGCTGGCGCTCACCACCTTCTTCCCGCGCTACTGGTACGACGACATCGGCCAGATCGACGCCTGGTTCGAGCGCGAGATGCCCAATCGGGCGACCGCGCCGCTGTTCGAGCTCGCGCGCGAGCTCGGCATCGGCTTCTATCTCGGCTACGCCGAGCTCGCCCACGAAGGCGGTGCTGCCCACCGCTACAACACCGCGATCCTGGTCGGCCCCGACGGCCGGATCATCGGCAAGTACCGCAAGGTGCATCTGCCCGGCCACGCCGACCACCGCGAGGGCATTCCCTTCCAGCACCTGGAGAAGCGCTACTTCGAGGTCGGCAACCTCGGCTTCCCGGTCTGGCGCGCGTTCGGCTCGGTGGTCGGCATGCTGATCTGCAACGATCGCCGCTGGCCCGAGGCCTACCGGGTCATGGGCCTGCAGGGCGTCGAGCTCGTGCTGCTCGGCTACAACACGCCGACCGCCAACATCTACCACCCCGAGCCCTGGCATCTGCGCATGTTCCACAACCGCCTCGTGGTCCAGGCCGGCGCCTACCAGAACGGCTGCTGTGTGGTCGCGACCGCCAAGGCCGGGGAGGAGGACGGCCACGGCCTGATCGGCGGCTCGTGCATGGTCGCGCCGACCGGCGAGATCATGGCGCAGGCGCTGACCGAGCAGGACGAGGCGATCGTGTTCGACTGCGACCTCGACCTCTGCCAGCATTACAAGACCACGGTGTTCGCGTTCGACAAGCACCGCCGGATCGAGCACTACGGCCTGATCACCGAGCGCACCGGCGCGATCCCGCCGCCCGAGTGAGCCCGCCCTTGCCCGAGCCGACCGGCATCGGATCGGTTGTCCGCTTCTACGAGACCCATCCGATCAACGAGCAGCAGATCCTGCACGACCTGGCGCGCGACGGCGTGCCACTCGAGGGCCTGACCGAGGCAGTCCTGCAGCGCTACGACCAGGACCACTTCGGCGGCCTCGAGGCCGTCGATGTGCTGGCCAGAAAGGCCGGGATCGGATCCGACACGCGCGTCCTCGACGTCTGCAGCGGCCTGGGCGGCCCGGCCCGCTATCTCGCGTTCCATTACGGCTGCCGCGCGACCGGGCTCGACATCACCGAGAGCCGCCATGAAGCGGCGGTCCGGCTGACCCGGCTGGTCGGGCTCGAGCGCCGGGTCGACTTCCATCTGGGCAACGCGCTCGCGATGCCGTTCGCGGATGCGAGCTTCGATGTCGTGCTGGGCCAGGAGGCGTTCGCCCACGTCCCCGACAAGCCCCGCCTGATCGCGCAATGCGCGCGCGTGGTCCGGCCGGGCGGCGTGATCGCGTTCACCGACATCCTGAAGCGTCCCGCGCTCGCGCCCGAAGCCTCGGCGCGGCTCGAGCGCGAGATGACCTTCCTCGGGCTCGAGAGCCTGGACGGCTACGCCCGGCTGCTCTCAGCCAGCGGCTGCACGCTCCTCGAGCGCCAGGATCTCAGCGCTTGGTGGACCGAGATCCTGAAGCAGCGGCTTAAGATGTACCGGGGGCTCGAGGCGACCACGGTCGAGAAGTTCGGCGCCGAGCATTTCCGAAAATGGGACGACGCCTATGCCTTCTTCGTCGGCCTGTTCAGACAAGGCCAGCTCGGCGGCGGCCGGTTCGTTGCGCGCCGCGAGGCCTAGTGGCTCACCCGACCGGGCGGCGCGGATCGACCAGCTCGTGGCGCGAGCGCCACTCCGGCTTGACGTAATTGACGATGATCGAGCGGCGGATGCCCCGGATCGGCCGCCTGCGGAAGGCATGCCAGCTGTCGGCGGCGGGCACGAACACGAGCGCCGAGTTGAACGCCGCCGGCACGCTTTCCACGAGATTCCCTTTCCCATCGAGCAGATCGGTGCCCCAGGCGAGCGCCTCCGGCTCCGGCGACAGGTAGACCTGCATCGTGAACAGCTTGGCGCCGATGTCGGTGTGCGGCTCGAGCCAGAAGCCGTTCCCGTCCTGACAGTACTCGATGCGCAGGAAACTGCCCCGCAGCTCGAGGCCGCAGAGCTCTTCGATGCGCCGGATCACGAGCGGGTCGCGAAAGCCGTCGGCGACCGCGCGGCAGGCCCCGAACCGGCGGCAGACCGCGGGCGCGAAGAACTGCCGCAGGTGATTGCGGGTCGCCCGCCTGCCCTCGCTGTCGCCGGCGAGGGCGGGCTCGAACGGTAGCTCCACGAGCGCCAAGGACAGCGAGGCGGGGAAAACCTCGGACAGCCGCCAGTGCCGGAACGGCACGGACACTTCCTCGCGCCGCTCCAGGCAGCGCAGCAGATGAACCCCGGTCGCGGCCGTTGCGGCCATTTCGGGCGTCTCCTCAACCTCTGCAGCCGGTCGACCGGCCGCGCGCCGACCGTGATCGCCGCGCCGCCGAGGTTGACGCCGCATTCCTGAGCCAATTACACGGATTTGCAAGACCTAAAAGATCTATCCGTTCAGAGGATGTCACGGCGCATGCCGACCTTCGACTTCCGGCAGCTCGCTGCGGCCGAGCGCTACAAGCTGCTCGGCGGCCTCGTCGTGCCGCGGCCGATCGCGCTGGTCACGACCCGCGACCGCGAGGGCCGGGACAACGCCGCGCCCTTCAGCTTCTTCAACGTGCTGGCCGAAGACCCGCCGCTGGTCGTGCTCGGGCTCGGGATCAGCCCCTCCGGCCGCGCCAAGGACACGACCAACAACATCCGCGATTGTGGCGAGTTCGTGGTCCACCTCGTCGACGAGCCGATCGCGCAAGCGATGAACCTCTGCGCGATCGACCTGCCGCCCGAGGTCAGCGAGATCGCGCTCGCGGGTTTTTCCCTGCTGCCCTCCGACCTCGTGGCGCCGGGCCGGATCGCGGAAGCCCCGGTCAGCCTGGAATGCCGCCGCTACGTCACTCTCCAGCCCGGGCCCGAGCGCTTCATCGTGCTCGGCGAGGTGCTGATGCTGCACGTCAGGGACGGCATCGTCGACCCCGCGACGCTGCGCGTCGATCGCGACCGCTACGCCCCGATCGGCCGCCTGTTCGGCGGCGGCTACGTCCGCACCCACGACCGCTTCGAGATGCCCCGCATCAGCTACCCCGAGTGGCTCGCGCGCTCGAAGGACCAAAGTTCGTCGTGAGGATATGCACGCTGGACGGTGGGATGCACATGCGCACCAACATCGAGATCGACGACGAACTGATGCGCCAGGCGCTCGCCGCATCGGGGCTGCGGACCAAGCGGGCCGTGGTCGAAGAGGCCTTGCGTCTCCTCCTTCGTCTCAAGCAACAGGAAAAGCTCAAAGCAGCATTCGGCCAGCTGCCCTGGGACGGCGACCTGGACGCGATGCGCCGCCATCGCCGGTGGGTATGAAGTCGGTTTTCGACGATACCTCGGTCCGGATTGCTTTTATCAACCACGCGTCACGCTAGTGGTTTGTCTATGAGAGAAGATTCCCTATGCACTGGGGCTGAGCTATGGTGCTCGGATGCGAGGGAATCTTGGCTTGTTCGTGGGAACGACGGATCGTGCGCGTCTGGCAGCGATTGTCGCCGATCGGAACAGCCCG